>JBJEWX010000332.1:0-5075 GCA_051885275.1 Succinivibrio sp.
CAAGAGAGATTGACCAGGCAAAGGATCTCCACACTGAGCTTGTACCGTCTACAATGTGCAAAAAGTTCTCAAAAGTAAACGAGGTGAACACATCATAAGTTCTTGGGGTGGCAAAGGAATAGCCAAATACCATCATAAGCGGAGCGGCAAATCCCAATGCCAGAAGGATGTATACAGGCAGAGCGCATCTGCCGCCTTTTGATCGTAGCAACTCCTGGCATGATAGCTTTATGGAGTTAAGTTTATCCTGAATACTCATAGTTATACTACTCCGTTACAAAGATAGCATCCTGTGCATCCCAGCCGATGCTGATAACATCGCTGTTTCCAACCTCCTGAACCTCAGAGCGGGGTAGCTCTAAAGTTATTTCCTTTCTGCCAAAGGAAAGCTGGAACTGTGATCTTGAGCCTAGGGAGAACTGATTGATGATTCTGCACTCAACCACGTTGTCTGCACTCTCTGTATCTTTTACAAGTCTTAAGGCTTCAGGGCGAACAATGATGTAACCATCAAGATCCACACCGTTAGGTTTAACCTTGAGGGTACGTTTTGGAAGATCAGGACTTACCCAGGTACCTTCAGTAGTCATATTTACCTTGAAGATATTCACGTCACCTATAAATTCAGCCACAAAGCGGGATACAGGGTGGGCATAAATCTCCTCAGGAGTTCCAACCTGCTTTAACTCACCCTTGCACAGCACACCAACTCTGTCTGACATGAACATGGCTTCCTCAAGAGAGTGGGTAATGTAGATAAAGGTTTTGCCTGATCTTCTGTGAAGATCCTTTAAGTCCTTCTGCAGAGTCTTTCTTAACTTTGCATCAATTGCAGAAAGAGGCTCGTCAAAGAGAATGAGTTCGCTGTCATAGGCAAGAGCTCTTGCAATTGCAACACGCTGTCTTTCACCGCCTGAGCACTTCATGACATTCTTGTTGTAGTAATCCTCAGGCAGGTGGACAAGCTGCATAAGCTTTTGAGCCTTTTCAATACACTTTTCAGCAGCAATTCCCTTAACTCTCATTGGGAACTCAATGTTCTGGCCTACTGTCATGTGAGGAAACAGGGCCAAAAACTGGAAAACCATGCAGGTTGGTCTTTTATCAGGAGGCAGAGTGGAAATACTCTTAGAGCCTAAAACAATATCACCAGAGGTTGGCTGATCCATACCTGCAAGCATTTTTAATATGGTGGTCTTACCTGAGCCTGACGGACCTACAAGAGTGAAGAACTCATTCTTTTTTACAGTAAGATTTACGTTTTTGATAACTTTAACCTTGTCAAAGTCTCTGCATACGTTCACCAGATCCAGTAAAGGCTGGCCAGGTTTTACATTTACTGCAGGATCTTCTACAGTCTTTACTGAGGCGGATTTTTGTTTCATCTTGAGACCCTCTATGAATAACGTTTTTAAGAAATAATTCGTTTAACCTTGTGATTTTTTTTCTGAAGTTGGCTGTTTTATGTTGTAGTTTTAAACTTCATGATTAAAAACTACAACACAAATGTGATAGATGCAACAATATATTTATGAAGTCACACATTTTGAACAACGATAAATTTGAACTGTAACAGATAATAATGTGAAAGATTTAGAATAAACCGCGTAATAATGCGGTTTTATAAAATGTTGGATTTATATGTTGAAGTTGCAACTAAAAGAGTGATCAATTTTGTGGCACTATAAATTTCTTATTGTTTTTTTGTGGTGCGCTGTGTTTTTTCTGTGCTTTTTCTTCTACTAACTCTGATTAGCCTAATATCTGATGGGATCTTAAGGCTAATAATTTGCAAAAAAAAGCCAGGACTCTCCTGGCTTTTGTGATTTTATGGATTGAATTTATCTTTGGCTTAACCCTTAGTTCTCTTTGCCTCGACCATGATGTCATGAGCAACATCATAATCAGGAACAACATCGTAGGCTCTTGAGCGTGACATTTCCTCTTCAAGGCTATCCCACTGAATTGCCATAAGTTCATCCTTAGTGAACAGCTTCATACACTCAGGATTTGCCATCTGAGCTACAGGGTTAAAGGTACCTTCGGCAAAGGCTACAGTATGAGCAACTGCAGGATCCTGAACATATTTTAGGAAGTCCTCGGCTAAAGGTGAGTGAACCGGGTTGTTTACAAGGGAGGTTACCTCAACCCACATCAGAGCGCCCTCAAGTGGAGAAATGGCGCGAATGTTCTCAAGGCCTTCAGCTCTTGCAATAGATGCAGTATAGGTACCACCTGAGATATAGCAGTCAATGTCGCCATTTACCAGAGCCTGATTCATAGCTGCAATATCTCCAATGAACTTTGCGCCCTCAATGATACGGTGGCAGGTTTCCTTGTACTTCTCCATCTCTTCAGGAGTGTGCTCCTTGTAAGGATCGATTCCTGCAATACAGAAAAGATGAGCTACGTTCCAGTCATCGGTTTCATTGATACCGTACTTGCCCTTGAGGCTGTCGTCGGCCCATAGTTTCCAGCCCACTTCCTCGGCTGTTTTTCTTGAAATTTTGTCTGTGTTTACAGCAAAGTTGTATGGTCCAAAACGCTGAACCATGCCAAGTAAATCTTTACCATCCTGAGACATTGCCCACTCGTATGGATACTTGAAGATTGGCATCATCTTGTCAAAATAAGGAGCAAATTCAGCAGGATCAAGTGGTGTGATAAGCCCCTCCGGGAAAAGGATCTTACGGGCCCATGGGTTATTCAGGTTAACAAGATCCCAGATCTTTGTTTCACCTGCACGCAACTTGTTAACCATTGTAGGATCGTTAGTTGCAGATTCTGCAGAAACTTTTGCGCCACGAAGCTTACGGTATGGATCAAGTACCTCAGCTGAGTTGTAACCTTCCCAGCAGAGAATATTCAATTCCTTGTCACGCTCGCCGGCAAAAGCTCTTGAGGATAAGCCTAAAGGTGCAGATGCTGCCATGGCAGATGCACCTAACATCTTTAATACTGAACGTCTTGTTAACTCTGTCATAATGACCTCCAAAATGTGAAACTTTACTCAGTTCTTGTTGAAGTTCAAATAAACGGTACGATAAAAATGTTGTTAATGCAATAAAAATATTTAATATGTACCAAAAATGATGCAAGTATTGACTGAATTGCAACATAGATATATTGTAATGACAAAAGTACAACAATATTTGGGTAAAGTCCCACAAAGGAGATTCAAATGGCTAAAGAATACGAGCCTAAAACAGTAAGCGAACTTACAGATATGGTAAATTCCTCACTTTCCCTGTGGGGGTTGTCAGATAAGGCAACAGCAAAATTACTCTGTCTGTCTGAAAATGCCACATTTAAGGCCACAGATCCTGTTTTAGGGCAGGAAATAATCATTAGAGTGCAGCGAACCGGATATTCATCTAAAGATGCAATCAGATCAGAGATGTCATGGGTTAAGGCTTTATATGATGGAAAAGTTATCGATACTGCCAAACCTGTGCCTCTTGTAAGCGGAGAGTTTGTTGCAGATGCAATGACAGCATCTGGTGATAAGCGCATGATGGTTGCATTTGAAAAGTTAAACGGTGAGGAGCCAAATTTAGGACTTAGTGATCTTGCCCACTGGTTTGAGGTAATAGGAGAAATTACCGCAAAGATGCATAACCATGCCCGCACCTGGGAAAGACCAGAGTGGTTCTCCCGCAGAGTATGGGATTATGAGGGAATCGTCGGAAAGAATGCCTTTTGGGGCTATTACATGGATGATGCCGATCTGAACGAGACCGACAAAGATCTGATTGGAAGAACGCTGTCCACAGTTAAAACCCTGATGGATGACTATGGCATTGATGATAAGAATTTTGGCGTGATCCATTCAGATTTAAGAGCTACTAATCTTCTGGTAGATGGAGAGCAGCTGCATGTAATTGATTTTGATGATATGGGCTTTGGCTGGTATCTGTTTGATTTTGCAGCATCCCTAAGCTTCATGGAGCAGGATGAAAGAGCCCCAGAGCTGACACGAGCCTGGATAAAGGGATATGAAAAGGTAAACCCTCTTACAGATTATGAAAAGAGTCTTTTGCCTACCCTGTCAATCATGAGACGAATTGAGCTTATGAACTGGTGCAACACTCACAGTGAGGTGCCATATGCAAGAGATCACAGAGTTGAGGTTACCAGAAACACTGTAAGACTCTGTGATATGTATCTAAACGGCAGCTATTTAAAGTAAGAGGTAAGATAAGATGTTCAAGTCACTAAAAGGCAAGAGTGTTATTGTAACCGGAGCAGGAGCCGGTATTGGTCGCTGTATGGCTCTGACTTTTGCAAGAGAAGGCTGTAATGTGGTTTGTATTGCAAGACGCAGGGAAACCTTAGACTCTCTGGTTGAAGAAATTACAAAAGAGGGTGGCACTGCAATGGCCTTTGCAGCTGATGTAACTGATTTTGAGCGTTTAAAAGACGTTGCTGAAAAAACGGTTGAAACCTACGGCAGTATAGATATTCTCCTGTCAAATGCAGGTGTTCTGCCACAGGTTCCCCTGTCAGAAATGACTGATGATGATTATGACTATGTAATGGACATCAATGTCAAAGGTGCCTTTCATGCGGTAAAAGCTGTGATTGAGCAGATGAAAAGGCAGCGTCAGGGAAGAATTATCCTAACCTCATCTATTACAGGTCCTATTACCGGATACCCAGGCTGGGCACACTATGGAGCAAGCAAGGCTGCTCAGTTGGGTTTTATGCGAACAGCTGCAATGGAGCTGGCTCCATTTGGTATAACAGTTAATGCTGTATCTCCTGGTAATGTTATGACAGAGGGGCTTGTTTCCTTAGGAGAGACATATGTAAAGCAGATGGAGGCTGCAGTACCTGTGGGTAAACTTGGAACTGGTTTTGAAATTGCAAATGCCGCCATGTTTTTAGCCTCAGAGGAAGCCTGGTATGTAAATGGCCACAATCTTGTGATTGACGGAGGACAGATCATACCTGAGTCCGCAGGTGCATTAGATACCATGCAGGAATATTTCAAAAATGACCCTCTCTACTGACAGATTTTTTTGAGGCTTCGTGCATAAGTGTGGGTAAAAGCACTAGTCTCTGAATAATCTATT
>JBJEWX010000333.1:0-5055 GCA_051885275.1 Succinivibrio sp.
AAAATTTCCACTGAGATCCTTGATGAATTGATGCCATGGAATATGGCTTAACAGGGAGGTCTGAAAAGTTTATTTCAGACCATTTACTTTAATCCACATAGAAGATAAACTAGATGAATTAAAAAACAGCAACTTAAACCACTTTTGTAGAGATCAGAAGTGGGGGGGGGGGGTAACGTACTCCCAGTTTGGAGATGATCTAGTGATTATCAATATTTTCAACAATCTTGGGATAAAACAATTTACTTATTTGGATTTAGGAGCTCATCATCCATATAACATAAGTAACACAGCACTACTCTATAAATATGGATGCCGCGGAATTAATGTTGAAGCTAATCCTAATCTGATTGAGGCTTTTTTCAAAGAAAGACCGTTAGATAGAAATATCAATATTGGCATCGGAACAGAAAGTGGTGAGATGCCATTTTACATGATTGATGGATTCTCTGGAAGAAATAGTTTTGACAAAGAAGTTGTTGAAAATTTCTGTAAAAAATCCCCTGGCTTTTCCATAAAGGAAATCAAAACTATAAAAGTATTGACCTTATATGAACTTATTAACAAATATGCCAATGGAAAATTTCCTGACTTTCTCTCAATTGATATAGAAGGTCTTGATGCAAAGGTATTAAGTCAAATAATTCCTGATAATGCTCCGATGGTTATAGATGTTGAAGTTCTCAAGATGGCAGGACAAAACGATGAAAATATGATTGATTTATTAAAGAATAAAGGGTTCTTGACTTATTTTAAATGTGGTCCAAATCTTATTTTCGTTCGCAAGGATATTTACGAAAAGCTCAGAAACTTTAACTAGCGAGTGGTGATGGATAAGGAGTCAAGGATTGTTCACATTCCCATCAACTTAAGTTTCTGGTTTAGGGACTACATCATAAACTATTCTGTCTCCTAAGGATGGCATGGTGTTGCATACACTTTTATAGTATGGGGTATTGTCTTTTTGATTTGTATCCTATTTAAAAGTATTTGCTTAAATTGAATACAATTCGGATGGCTAAATTTTTATATGACTAATAAGGTATTATGTGTCGATTTAGATGGAACTTTCATTAAGACAGATATGTTATATGAAAGTTTCTTCTACTGCTTTTTTTTAAATCCATTCATTATTTTCTCCTGTATTTTCTGGTTAATGTGTGGGGGTAAAACCCTTTTAAAAGCCAATCTTGCAAAAAGGTTTTCTTTTTTAGCTGAAAATATTCCCATCAATGATTCAGTAAAAGCTCTCCTTTTAAGAAAAAAAGCTGAAGGTTACAAAATTTATCTTGTCAGCGCATCATATATAAGCGTAGTTGAACGTTTTTTTTCTAATTATTCCGATATTTTTGATGGTTTTTACGGAACAGAACTAAATTCCTCAAATTTATCTGGTCAAAATAAAGCAGCTTTCTTAAATAAAAACTTTGGCTTTGGTCAATATGAATATGTTGGAAATTCCAAAGATGACCTTGATGTTTGGAATAACTCTTCTAAAGCATACTGCCTTACAGATAACAAAAGTTTAATCTCAAAAATCAACGTTCCATATGAGCTTCTTGCAGATAACTGCAATAATAGTTCAATGGCGCTTGTTTTGAAACAGTTGCGCTGTCATCAGTGGTCTAAAAATGCATTATTCGCGGTTCCTGTATTTGCAAGTGCTCAGATTTTACCTTTGATTGACTATTTTAATCTTTTCATAGGAATTATAGCTTTTTCTCTGATTGCATCATCGGTTTACATAATTAACGACATTATTGATCTTGATAATGATAGAGCTCATGAAACAAAACGAAGAAGACCATTAGCAAGTGGTAATCTCTCATTACTAAACGGCTGTTTGTTATTATTAGCTATCCTCTCTTTTGGAATCATATTAGCAGCTAGTATCTCTTTAGAATTTTTGATACTTACGGGAGGTTACCTGCTAATAAATCTTTTGTATTCAGTCAAATTAAAGTCAGTTTTAATCTTTGATACGCTGCTCCTTTCGCTTCTATACACCTATAGGATCTTTCTTGGCTGCATTATTACAAATCTTGATGTATCTATCTGGCTAATCAGTCTGTCTTTCTTTTTGTTTTTGGCATTAGCTTTTATAAAAAGATACATAGAACTAAACAAGTTACAACTTACAAATAAAGTTCAGGCAAAAGGAAGAGCTTATTCAATATCTGATATGACAATCGTTCAGATAATGAGTGTTGCATCAGGATTTACAGCCACTCTGATTTTCGATCTTTATTTAAATGATGATTCAATCAGAACAAATTTCAAAAATATATGGCTTGCATATTGTTGTTTGCCTGTTCTTCTCTATTGGTTATGCCACATTTTTATGAACGCCTCAAGAGGTCAAATTAGTGATGATCCTGTTTCTTATGCCTTAAAGAACAGGTTAAGTGTATTTTTGGGATTTATATTTTGCTGTCTGTTTTGGGCAAGTGTTTATTTTTAGTAACTTAAGATTATGACAAAGATTTCATCTTGGGGCAGAACAAAGTTTACTGAACACGAGGTATTCTTTGCTTCTGTCGATAATATTTTTTCTAGAAAACAAAAAGTGGGTAATTCAAAGTATTTACCTAGAGGCAACGGGAGAAGTTATGGTGACGTCTGCACAAACAGCGGAGGCTCATTAATCTCTAGTTTGATGCTAGATTCTTTTATAAATTTCAACCCTGATGCCATGACGATTGAAGTCCAATCCGGGGTAATTTTACGAGACCTTCAAAGATTTTTAGTTAGCAAAGGATTCATGCTCCCAGTCACTCCTGGTACAGAGATGATTACTGTTGGCGGAGCTATAGCTAATGATGTTCATTGTAAAAACCATCATAAGTATGGAACCTTTGGAAATCATGTTGAGAGTTTTGAATTAGTTCGCTCTGACGGAGAGATTCTTGAGTGTTCAAGAGAAAAAAATCAGAACTTTTTCAAGGCTACTATTGGAGGAATTGGGCTAACAGGCTTTATTACAAAAGCTGTTTTAAAACTAAGAAAAGTTAATGGAGGCTGGATTGATGCCGAAAATATAGCTTATAACAACTTAGATGAGTTTTTTGAACTGGCCACTTCCTCAGAAGCTGATTACGAACATACGGTCTCTTGGATTGACTGTATTACAGGCAATGGTGAAAGAGGCATTTTCATGAGAGGAAATAACTCAGATGATGACTCTGAATTAAAGTCTAATCATAATCTTATTGTTCCTGTAGAATTACCATTTTCCATGGTAAATAGAATATCTTTATTTCTATTCAATAAACTCTACTATTTATCCCAAAGCCATAAGCACAAATTCAAGGTAAATTATGAAAAATTCTTCTATCCGCTTGATAACATCCTTGAATGGAATCGCATTTATGGTTCTAAAGGATTTTTTCAGTACCAGTGCGTGCTTCCTTCCAATACAGGATTGGATGCTACCAAGGAAATTCAGAAAGAAATAGCAAAATCAGGTGAAGGATCTTTTCTAGGAGTTCTAAAAACTTTTGGTGATTATAAATCCGAAGGTTTTTTAAGTTTTCCTTATAAAGGTTTTACCTATGCGTTAGATTTTCCAAATAACGGTCAAAGAACATCTAATTTATTCAATAGATTAGACAGTATTGTAAAAAATGCACATGGACGTCTATACCTAGCAAAAGATGCTCGCCAGCCTAAAGAATTGTTTTTATGCGGATATGGAAATCAGATGAATGAATTTATCAAATTTGTTGACCCTGCATGTAGTTCTGATTTATCAAGAAGATTGATGGGTTTTTAAATATGTTTGATATAGCAAGGAAAACCACATCAATTTTTATTTCCAAGGAATTCTTAATATTTCTTTTGACCGGCGGACTAGCAGCTACTGCAAATTTCTTCTCTAGAATAATTATGTCCTATTTGGGAATAGAGTTTTATCTTGCAGTGTTTTTTGCCTATGTATTGGGCATGGTAGTTGCTTACATCCTCTTTAGATCAGTTGTTTTTAAAAAGAACGATATTTCACTAAAAAGATCTATTGCTCTGTTCTGCATAGTAAACCTGATTGGTATCGTTCTGACATTTCTTTTAAGTAACTTCCTCTACTACGTCCTATTAAAGGATTTACCACTTTTGAGAGGTGAAATCTCTCATGGAATTGGAATCATGCTTCCAGCGGTAAGCAGTTATATAGGACATAAATATTTTACTTTTAGATAAGCTAATTATGGTATTTGAATTTCTATGAAAAAGATTGTTATTGTAGGTGCAACTTCTAGGATTGCTCATATGTGCGCAAGATTGTGGGTACAGGAAGATTGCGATGAAATTGTGTTGGTCGGTCGAAATACAGAGAAACTGAATACTGTTGCAGTTGATCTTAAGACTCGAAGTGAAAAACTGTCTTGTAATATTAAACTTGTCAATTTCTTCAATACTGAGGATATCAAAAACTGTGTTGACTCAATTTGCTCAAATCGTGTTCCTGATGTTGTCTTAATTGCTCAAGGATCATCATTACCCACAAACGATAGGCTTAGGGAAGATATTTTCAAAGAAGAGGAATCAATTCGTCTCAACTTTATATCAGTTGCCCTTTTTTTAGAAAATTTTACTAAGCACCTTGAAAGTGTTGGTGTCGGTTCAATTGCTGTTATTGGATCAGTAGCCGGTGACAGAGGCAGAGCATCTAACTATATATATGGTTCTTCTAAAGCAGCTATCGAGACATATGTGTCTGGTCTAAGCCATTACCTTGCACTTAAGAAGACTAATATACATATCACTTTAGTAAAACCAGGTCCCACACAGTCTCCTTTAACTGCAGATTTACCTTTAAAAAAACTTGCTAACCCTGAAAATGTTGCCCAAGAGATCATAACTGCTGTCAGAAAAAACAGGAGAAAAGTATATTCTCCATTCAAATGGACATTCATTATGGCTGTTGTTCGTATTATTCCTAATTTTATATTTAATAAAATTAACTTTTAGTAATGATGTTTGTTCGAACGTTAAAGATTGACAGTTATGGCAAAACAGTCAAACTGCGTCAGATCACAAAATCTGACAGATACTGGCTGA
>JBJEWX010000334.1:0-5048 GCA_051885275.1 Succinivibrio sp.
GGGAAAGTATAATTTTCTTGAACTTGCGGATATGATCTGCGTGCCAACAGCACTTGTCTGCTCAATGATTAGACTTGGCAACTTCTTTAATTCTGAAATACTTGGAATTCCAACAAACTCTGATTATGGAGTTGTATTTGCAAAACTTGGAGAGGATTTTGCCAGACATCCTGCGCAGCTGTACGAATCGCTGTCATACTTTTTAATATTTTTATTGCTGTTAGCAGTTTATATTTTTGCAAAAAGACCAAAAGGACTGATATTCGGACTGCTCTTTACCTTAGCATTTATTGCAAGATTTGCCATTGAACCCTTCAAAGTCGAACAGGCAGATTATTCAACAAATTCCATTTTCAATGTAGGACAATTGTTATCAATTCCATTTATAATTCTAGGAATTGCAATAATTGTTTTTGCCTACATTAAGGACAGAAAAAACAGGATCTAACTATGACTCATGATAACAAGACTCTTGAAGTTGTAATTCTCGCTGCCGGAAAAGGCAAAAGAATGTATTCAAATCTGCCAAAAGTGTTACACAAAGTAGCAAACAAGCCTATGTTGCAGCATGTGTTAGAAACTGCAGCGCAGCTGTCCCCAAAAGCTATACATGTGGTATTAGGTCATCAGGCAGAACTTGTTGAGGAGATGATAAACAGTCTTCCTGAGGAGCTTAAAAACAAAATCACAGTTTCTATTCAAAAGGAGCAGTTAGGCACAGGTCATGCGGTTGCCTGCGCTCTTCCAAAGATTGATAATAACTCTGATGTTTTAGTTTTGTATGGTGATACACCTCTAACACCTGCAGATCTGCTAACTGACTTTGTAAAATCTCTTAAGGGAAACGTTCTTTCTGTCTTAAGTGCGATTGTTCCAAATCCTTTTGGGTATGGAAGAATTATAAGAAACAAAAGTGGGCATCTTAAAAAGATAGTTGAAGAAAAAGACACTAATGATGAACAGAAAAAGGTAAACGAGATTAACACAGGCATCATAGTCTGCCCTGCGGAGATCTTATCTGAGTATCTGCCTCAGATTAAGAATAACAATAATCAAGGTGAATACTATCTTACTGATCTGGCAGGTCTTCTATCTTCAGCTAAAAAGAGTGTCAACCTATACATTGCACCGGATTTTGAAATTCTGTCAGGCATAAATTCTACAGTGCAGCTAGCTCAGGTTGAAAGACTTTACCAAAAAAGAGCTGCATCAAAACTGCTAGAGTCAGGTGTAACCCTTGCAGATCCAGAGAGATTTGACTTAAGAGGCTCTCTGAGTGTTGGAAAAGACGTATTCATTGATATCAACTGCATCTTTGAGGGAGAGGTTTCGTTAGGGAACAATGTTGTAATAGGTGCAGGATGTGTAATTAAAAACTCATCCATTGGGGATGGTTCCGTGATCTCTCCATATACAGTAATTGAAAACTCACAGCTTAAACAGAGAACCACCATAGGACCTTTTGCTAGACTTCGCCCCGGTAATATCCTTGAGGATGAGGTGCATGTTGGCAACTTTGTTGAGTGTAAAAATGCCCATCTTGGATTAGGCACAAAGGCAGGTCATTTATCCTACCTGGGAGATGCAATCATAGGTAAAGATGTGAACATAGGTGCTGGCACTATTACCTGTAATTATGATGGAGCAAATAAGTTCAAAACAGAAATAGGAGATGACGTTTTCATAGGTTCTGACTCTCAGCTTGTTGCTCCGGTTTCAATAAAGAAAGGTGTGACAGTTGCTGCAGGAACAACAGTAACAAAACACACTGTAATGGATGAGAATGATCTGATTCTAAGTAGAGCTGAAACTGCTGTAGTAAAGAACTACAAAAGGCCAAGAAAACACAAAAAATAGTGTGAAATCCCTACAAATTAAAATTTGACGGATTTAATTTCTGAGTTTTGTTCTGTTAGAATTCAAAAATGTGTAGCTGCAGAAATGCAGTCAATGAGAGTTTTTATAAATAATAAAAATAGGTAGTTTTATGTGCGGAATTGTTGGTGCTGTTGCACAGAGAAATGTATCTCAAATCCTTCTAGAAGGATTGTCAAGACTAGAATATAGAGGCTATGACAGCGCTGGCATATGCACAATCGCTGGTTCCGAGCTTAACTGTATCAAGACAACCGGTAAAGTAAAGAATCTTAAGGAAGCTGTAAAAGAAAAGGGGTGCCCTGGTTTTATAGGAATTGCTCACACAAGATGGGCTACTCACGGTATTCCATCTGAGACTAACGCTCATCCTCATATCTGTGAAAACCTTGCACTTGTTCACAACGGCATTATTGAAAACTTTGCAGAATTAAAGCAGACTCTCATTGAAGAAGGCTACAATTTCAAATCACAGACAGATACTGAGGTACTAGTATGCCTTATCCATAAGCATCTTCAGAAACAGTCAAATTTACTGGAAGCATTTAAGTCTGCTTTACATGAAGTTAAAGGATCCTTCGGCCTTGCTCTGATTGATAAGAACGACCCATCAACACTCTATGCGGCCCGCTCAGGTTCTCCTCTTATCATCGGTCTTGGAATTGGAGAAAACTTCATCGCCTCAGATACTCTTGCACTCTTGCCTGTGACAAGAAAATTCATCTATCTTGAAGAGAATGAGGTTGCTGTTTTAACAACTGAGGCAGTTGATGTTTATACAATTGATGGACAGAAAGTAAATAAAACAGCAGTGGAATCTGACCTTGACGCGGAGAGTATCTCAAAAGGTCAGTTCCGCCATTATATGCAAAAAGAAATCTTTGAACAGCCACAGTCCTTACAGAATACACTTGTAGGCAGACTCAGCGGAAACGATATTTCACTTGAAACTGTAGTTGGAATCAATGATAAAACTTTTGCTGATATCGACTCAATCAAGATTGTTGCATGTGGAACCTCATATCACGCAGGTATTGTTGGTAAGTACTGGTTTGAAGAATTAACAGGAATATCTACAAGCGTAGAAATTGCATCTGAGTACAGATATCGCAAAGCTGTAGTTAGAGACAACAGCCTGTTTATTACCATATCTCAATCAGGAGAAACTGCTGACACGCTTGCTTCACTAAGACTAGCCAAAGAACAGAATTACAGCAAATCTCTCTGTATCTGCAATGTAAACGGATCTTCGCTTGTAAGAGAATCTGATTACACCCTGTTTACCAAAGCAGGTGCTGAAATCGGCGTTGCATCAACTAAAGCTTTTACAGCTCAGTTGCTCAGTCTGCTTCTTTTAGCCCTCATCATTGGAAAACAGAAAAACTCACTAACAGAGCAGCGTTACAATCAGATATTAGATGATCTACGAAAGCTTCCTGCATTGACAGAGGAGTTTTTAAAGTGCGACAAGGAAATTTCTGAGCTTGCAGAACAATTTTCTGGTAAACAGCACTGCCTGTTCCTTGGAAGAGGAGTGATGTTCCCTATTGCACTTGAAGGTGCGTTAAAGCTAAAGGAAATCAGCTATATTCATGCTGAAGGCTATGCTGCCGGAGAGCTTAAACATGGACCAATCGCGCTCATTGATAAAGATATGCCAGTAGTAGTTGTCGCCCCTGACAATGCTCTTATCGATAAGCTCATATCAAACGTTGAAGAGGTTCGCGCAAGAGGAGCTCTTTTATATATCTTTATTTCAGAAAATACTGCAATAAAGGATGATCCCCAGACAAGAAAACTGTCATTACCTAACTGCCCTGAAATTCTTCAGCCGCTGTTATTTACAATTCCTCTTCAGTTGCTGGCCTATCATTGTGCTGTAATCAACGGAACGGACGTTGATCAGCCAAGAAATCTGGCTAAATCAGTAACCGTAGAATAATATCTTCCACTCTATGCCAGAGATTATTAATAAATCATAGAAAATCTAAATCTCTGGCATAAAATCCTTAACGAAGCTCACAAAAAAATGTATCATTAGCCTGTTTTTTTAATTTTACACCGCTAAAGATATGTTTACATCAAATCAGCTATTAAGGATTACTCTCCCATACAGCATTGTTTCATTTGCAAGAGATTCTGTAAATTATTTTGTTCTCTCATTTTATTTTTTGTATCTGTCAAAAGTTTTAGGCCTGCCATTAAATTTGATTGTTCCAATGCTGCTTTTAGTTAAGGTAGCAGATCTGATAAAAGAGCCTTTTATCGGCATGCTTATGGATGTTTTTGCGTCCAGATTTCCTGTAAATAAATTCAGGTTTTTTATTATCATTGGTGGTCTGTTAAATGGGCTTGCTCTAACACTGATGTTTAATGTTCCACACGTTTTTTCAGTTGCTTTTGAAATATTATATTCAGTTTTATGTTATGTTTTCTGGTCAGTTTCTTTTTCTGTTTTAGAGCTTTCTTCATGGTCCCTGCTTGCTATTTTTGGAACAGGAAACAAAATACGAGAAATCGTGTCCTCTGTAGCGCGACTATCCACACTTGCTGGATTTACTGTTACTCTAATTATTTTTTCTAAGATCTTTGCACCAAATAATTTTCTTCCAAAAATTGCACAGACAATACCTGAAAAAAACTTTAATGTAAGCTCTTTGGTTGTTGGATTGATAGTAGCCCTGGCGGCTGTTCTATTTGGTCTGTGCTTTAGGCAGGATAAAATCAAAAAAGAAAAGATATATTTCAAGAAGACCTTAAGAGCCTTTCTTGGAAACGATCAGATGCTTATCACTTTTGCAATCTGCATTCTGCAGCAGATTTCACTTAGTGTTTTTGTCTGTTCATATAATTACTTTATTCTGATACAGAAGGCAATTGCAGACGACCGTTACATCTTCAATACAATCCATATACCATGGATGATTACTGCCACTGTAAGTTTACTTCTGTTTAGACCTCTTGTTACCCTGACTTCAAGAAAGACTGTATTCATATTTTCTACAGTTCTGCCATTTTTGGGCTTTTCTATGATGTTTGTGCTCAATCTAGCAGGACTACTGTATATTCCTGTTCTTGGAATTCTCATATCTGTATGTGTATGTGGGTTTGCTCTGTCTTTATGCTCTACTACAGTTATGACTGCTGACTGTGCAGACTACAGTGAATTTAAG
>JBJEWX010000335.1:0-5015 GCA_051885275.1 Succinivibrio sp.
TAATTGATTCATAGGCAATATCCATCGCCTCGGTAAGTTCCTCTTTTGTGATGTTCAGCGGAGGGTTGAAATACAGAACATTTCCAATTGGTCTTAACAGTAGGCCTTTAGCTACCGCTCTCTGATAAATCCTGTAGCCTAACCTTAACTTTGGAGAAAACTGCTCTTTGGTACCTCTAGAGGATACAAGCTCAAGTGCGTTAATTAGCCCTATATGTCTTACTCCTCCTACATTTGGAATGGCCATGAATCTTTTTTCAAATTCCTCTGCTAGCCATTTTGCTGTTTCCTGAGCCTTTTCAATGATTCTGTCTCTTTTTAGGATTTTTATAACAGCTAATGCCGCTGCGCAGGCCATTGGATTTCCAGCATATGTATGTGAATGAACAAAAGCTATATTTTTGAAATAGTCTCCTAAAAAGACTTTGTAGACAGCATCTGTTACGCAGACAACTGACATTGGCATATATCCTCCTGTTATGGCCTTTGACAGACACATAATATCAGGAGTGATATCTGCATGGTTGCAGGCAAACCATTTTCCTGTACGTCCAAAGCCTGTTGCGATCTCATCAGCAATAAGTAGTACCCCATACTCCTTACATAGAGAATATAACTCTTTTAGATACTCAGGAGGATAGATCCTCATGCCGGCTGCTCCCTGAAGGATAGGCTCTACGATAAGGGCGCACAATTCATGTCCGTGTTTTTTAAAACACTCCCTTGCTGCCATAATATTCTTTTGAGGATAATCCTCAGGATGATAGAACATATCCGGAGCTTCAAGATGAATGTTATTCATCATCATAGGTTTATATATCTGGCTGTACAGATCCATGCTTCCTACAGAAAGAGCTCCTATGGTTTCTCCATGGTAGCCTTCTGACAGACAGGCAAATCTGGTTCGAGCGCCGTTACCAGTCTGTACCTGATACTGAAAGGCTATTTTTAATGCCATCTCAACAGATGAAGATCCGTTATCTGCAAAATTAAAATGTGTTAAGCCCTTTGGAACAATAGTCAGAAGCTCCTTTGTAAGCTCAACTGCTGCAGGATGGGTAAAATTTGCAAAAATGACATGCTCAAGCTCATGGGCCTGCTTTGCAATAGCATCTGAAATTTCCTGATTGCAGTGACCTAGAAGGTTGCACCACCATGAACTTACAATGTCCAGAATTTTTCTTCCATCCACCGTGTATAGATAGGAGCCCTTTCCCCTGTTTACAGCAATAGGAGGAAAAGATTCATAATCAGCCATCTGTGCTGCTGGATGCCAGATATGTCTGACATCAAAATCAATCATTTCTTTAGCATTCATCGAAATATTCTTCTATTTTTTTATCCGTAAGCGTCAAATCCTGATCATCGTGTTTTAGATATGCAATCACTTTTATCTCTGACAGCTGCTCTATCATATGAAGGTTATCCCTGTGCATCATAGAATTCTCATCAAAACGATTCAGAATCACTCCGGCTATCTTAAAATTAAGTAACTTTAAATATGAGATTGTTAATACTGTGTGATTGATGGTTCCAAGTCCAGCGTCAGCTACCACCACACATGGAAGGTTCAGCGCTCTGATAATGTCTGTATACATAAGATGACTGTCCCTCTCCCAGACAACAGGACAAATGATCCCTCCAGCTCCCTCTGAGAGAATATAGTCATACTTTTCTGAAAGTAATTTAAAATCTGATTTGATTTTTTCAAGCGATGCAAAACGATTCTCGCCTCTTGCTGCAAGATGGGGAGATAGAGGTACCTGATAAAGATAGGATAACAAGCTTCCGGTTTCCTGTTTTAAGGATGCCTGCTTTTTTACAAATCCTGCATCAGAGAGTTCAACTGAATCAGCGCCACTTACTGCTGCCTTATAGTATGCAAGATTGAGTCCTTTATCAGTCATTGCCTTTGCAATGGCTGCACTTACATAGGTCTTTCCAATATCAGTTCCGGTTCCTGTGACAAATAATCCGCGCATATCTAAACATCCTGTTAATTATGGTTAGATATTTTATCACTAAGACAGCCCAAACTTAATTTCCAAGGAGGCTAAGAATAATATTTTTACTAGAGTTGATATGTTTCATCATAGACACGCAGGCCTGCTGTCTTATGGTAAGTTCTGCAAGTTTTGCTGCTTCCTCTGCATAGTCGGTATCCATGATCCTAGATCTTGCATCAGAAAGATTCTCATACATATTATCGTTGAGCCTGATTGCAGAGTCAAAGCGATTCATAAGTCCGCCTAGTGTTCCCTGATATGCAGATACTGCCGAGATGTATTTATCTATGAAGCCTAATACTTCCTGAGCGTTCTCTGCAGTTGACATAGAGAATCTGAAAGTATCACCTGATGCTAAAATTGCCGAGCTTGTCTTAGTTGAGGTATAGGTACTAAGGCCCGACATGGAAAAACCATTTTCAAAACCAGGTATGGAAATTGTGTCATTAGCCATTCCCGATACCTGAATCTTAATAGTTCCATCGTTACTGAAGAAAGCACCTTTGTTTCCGTCCAGTATTGACGTTCCACCGTATGTGGTCTTTTTAGATATTCTGGTTATTTCCTGACACAGCTGTTCAACTTCTGCATTGATTGCAGCACGTGAATTGTTATCGTAGGTACCGTTTGCAGCCTGCACTGCAAGAGTTCTTATTCTCTGCAGCATACTGGTGGTTTCATCAAGAGCACCATCCATAGTCTGCACAAGAGAAATGGCATCATTAAGATTCCTGTTACCCTGCTTGTAACCATTGATTTGAGAGGTCATGCGGTTGGCTATCTGCAAGCCTGCAGGATCATCCTTTGCTGAATTGATCCTTTTGCCAGAAGCAAGTCTCCTGTATACAGTGTTGAGCTGACCAGTGATGCTAGATAGAAATCTGTTGCATTGCATCTGAGCTACATTAGTTATAAATAGGGCCATAGATCTCTCCAGAAGTTATGCAATGTAGCTTTAGTAATTATTATTTATTGTTATGTTTCTAATCTCTTTATCGGTACAAAGTTATAATACTTTAAAAAAATTTTTTAAATTCAAAAGGTTCAAAGCATCATCACCAAATATACAGGAAGAAAAAAAATACTTTAAAAAGCTATGTAATAGACAGTTTTATGGCTAAGTGGTTGAACTTAAAAATGTGATCTATATATTTATGTAGGTTCTTATCTAAGGATAAATAATGTGATCATCATCAAATAGATACATTTTTCATTCTACGTTTCTCAAAAAAGGTTGATCAGTAACACTTTTTTACCCAAAGAAGACAACTAAAATACATGCAGAATTCAAGCTAAAGCTTAGTTCGTAATGATTTTTTCCTAGGTTATGCTTCGCTGAAAATGCGAAGCATTTTTTTTTCAATTCATTATTTCCTTAAGATTTACCCTAAGTTCTGGACTGTTTTATAAGCAGTCAGGGGCTTTTTTCTCAAAAATTCTGTGAATCGCATCATATTATAATTTTTATTTATGTGCCTTATTATCAGTTTTTACAAAGATAACCTTAATTTTTCTAACCCCATTACTATGATAAACCTAAATAAACAACAAACTAAGGAGTGATTATGCCAAGATATTTATGGTTTATCATTGCAGTAATTGCACTGATTCTTGGATACTGCATCTATGGGCGAATTGTTGAGAGGATCTTTGGACCAAATCCAAAAAGAGATACTCCTGCAAAAACGTTAAGTGATGGTGTTGACTATGTTGCCATGCCAAAGTGGAAACTGTGGCTGATTCAGCTTCTGAACATAGCTGGTGTCGGACCAGTTTTTGGTCCAATTCTAGGTGCAGTATACGGACCTACTGCTCTGCTGTGGGTGGTATTTGGAACAATCTTCGCAGGTGCGGTACATGACTACTTCTCAGGAATGATGTCAGTAAGATACGGCGGCGCAAATGTACCTGAGGTTGTCCGTTTCACTCTTGGTAATCCTGCAAAACAGTTTATGAGATTCTTTGCAACATTACTACTGCTGCTAGTTGGTGTGGTATTTGCTACCGCTCCAGCAAACCTTCTTACTAAACTGTGCAAGGGGTTAATGGACGGTTCACTAAATTATACCTTCTGGATTATCGTTATCTTCCTGTATTATTTCTTAGCTACCATAATTCCTATTGATAAGATCATAGGCAGAATCTACCCAATCTTTGGAGCTCTGCTGCTTATCATGGCTATTGGTGTAACTATTGGCTTATTTGTAAACATCCCTGATCAGTTCTACAATTGGGCAGATTTTACAACTAATCCTCATCCTAACAATCTGCCAATCTGGCCTTTGGTATTCATTACTATCGCCTGTGGTGCACTCTCAGGCTTCCACTCCACTCAGTCTCCTCTAATGGCCCGCTGCATTGAGAATGAGTCTGAAGGAAGAATGGTGTTCTACGGAGCAATGGTTGCCGAAGGTTTCATCGGACTTGTTTGGGTAACTGTAGGTATGACCTTCTATCCTGACGTGCAGGCTTTAATTGCAAGTACAAATGCTGGCGGACCTGCAAATGTCGTATACGAAAGCTGCATAACCCTTATGGGAACCTTTGGTGGTATTCTGGCTGTTTTAGGTGTGGTTATCCTTCCTGTTACCTCAGGCGATACTGCTTTTAGAGCCGCAAGACTTACTATTGCAGAAGCTATCAAACTGCCACAGATACAGCCTGGCAGAAGACTTATGATTGCTATTCCAGTCTTCACCATTGGTATCATTCTGTCAACCGTTGATTTCAACATTATCTGGAGATACTTCGGTTGGTCAAATCAGTCACTGTCAGCAATCATGCTCTGGGCTGCAACCGCTTACCTCTTAAAGAAAGGAAAGTTCCACTGGATCTGCTCTGTTCCTGCAACTTTCATCACTGCAATTGCAGTAAGCTATATCCTCTACGAGCCAAATATGGGCTTTGGAATTGATGTGGATATTTCAAATACTGTCGGTATTGTAGTTGCATTAGCCTGTCTTGTTCTGATACTGATATTTGGCAGAAAGCCACTTCCTGACGATCCTG
>JBJEWX010000336.1:0-5001 GCA_051885275.1 Succinivibrio sp.
TGGAGGTAGGCTATACCGATCCTTACTTTACTGTTGATAACGTAAGTCTCGGTGGCAGACTGTATCTTGACAAGTATGACGGTGATGACGATGAGGATGTGGTTGATTATACCAATCATACCTATGGCGGTGTTTTAAACCTTGGTTATCCAATATCAGAAACCTGGTATATAAACTATAATTTAGGTTTTGAAAAATCAAAGATTAAGAATAACGGAACCCGCTTTGAGCAGTCTGACGTATTCTTTGCCATGTATTCAAAAGATGCCACACGAGAGGTGGAGTTCCTTGACTATAAGGCAGGCTTTGATCTGTCCCATAACTCATTAGATAAAGGTGTGTTCCCAACAGACGGCAACAAGCAGGTTTTATCATTCCTTGCAACAACACCTAATTCTGATATGCACTACTATAAGGTGACAGCTGAAACCTATCACTACTTCCCGTTTGATACCTATCATGAGTATGTATTTACCGTAAGAGCCCGTGCAGGTTACGGTAATGGTTACAGAGACAAGAACGGTATGAAGGAGCTTCTGCCATTCTTTGACAACTTCTCATTAGGTGGTTCTGAGTGGTTAAGAGGTTTCAAACGAAATTCCATCGGTCCTAGAGCTCTGTATCAGATCTGGGGAACCGACAAATACTATGAATCATCAACAACAGTTGGTGGTAACGCCTTCTGGACTGCAAGTGCGGAATTTATTGTTCCAACACCTCTGGTCTCAGAAGCATACAAGAACAGTGTCAGAACATCTTTATTCTTTGATGCCGGCGCATTATGGGATACAAGATCTCAAATGTATACCGTAGACTACTCAGATCCTGGTAAATATCGTACCTCAGTAGGTATTTCCGTAACCTGGATGTCACCTATGGGACCTCTGTCTTTCAATCTGGCCAAGGCTATTAAGAAATATGACAAGGACGATACTGAGCAGTTTAACTTTAATATCGGAAGCTCATTCTAACAGGGAGATAAAAATGATTAAAAAATTAGCAATCGCATCAGCATTAACGATGGCAATTATTTCATCTGCAAATGCAGAAGTAGCAAAGGCAGAAAAAGCAGCTGCAGTTGAAAAGGCACAGGATACAAAAGCTGCATCAAATATTGCTGTTGTAAATATCCGTCTGATTATGTCAGAGCTTCCACAGGCTAAGGCAGAAGCTGAGGCTATGCAAAAAGAGTTTGGCCCAAGAGAAGAAGAGTTAAACAAGATCCAGAAGGATGGCGCCAAGCTTCAGGAAGAACTCAAGACTGCCAAGGAAGACAAGGCTGTTGAAATTCAGCGTAAGCTTGCAAAGCTTAAGGCAGATTTTGACCTTAAGGCACAGGCTCTTCAGGAAGACTCTCAAAAGAGACAGCGTGAGGCTGAAATTAAGCTAGGAAAGCTGGTTCAGACCGCTATTGACCGTATTGCAAAAGAGCGCGGAATTGAACTTGTAATTCGCGGCGAGTCAGTTGTATTTGCAACTGAGGCTGTAGATATCTCTGATGAGGTAATTGCAAGAGCTGCAAAATTAAAGCCTGCAAAGAAAGAAAACAATAAGTAAAATCATCATTTACTGATACACTAAAATACAACATTTAGCAGGATATAGATCATGCTGTTAAAAGACATCGCTATTAAACTTGATGCCAAACTGATTGGTAACGGAGAGCTTGAGATTGCCAAAGTTGCCAACCTTAAAACCGCAAAAAGTGATGAGATCAGTTTTCTCTCTGATCCAAAGTACCGCTCAGTTCTGAATGAATCACAGGCTGGGGCTGTAATTGTAAAGGAAGAGGATGTCTCTCATGCTAAAGGTTCAGTTCTGGTAATGAAGGATCCTTACGTAGGCTTTGCAAAAGTAGCTCAGCTGCTGGACTCCACTCCTGCTGTTGCAAGTGGAATTGACAGCAGTGCTGTGATTGATGAAAGTGCAAAGATTGGTGCAAACGTATCAATCGGTCCTAATGTCAATATTCAGAAGGGAGCTGTTATCGGAGACAACGTTCAGCTTGGCGCTAACGTGGTGGTAGGACCTAACGCTAAGATTGGAGATGGCACCAGATTATATCCTAATGTAAGTGTATATCATGACTGCTGTATAGGCGAGAAGTGCCTTATTCAGTCAGGTACTGTTATAGGCTCTGACGGATTTGGTTATGCAAACGAGCGTGGTGAATGGATTAAAATTCCACAGACAGGGCGCGTTGTCATAGGAAACCGTGTTGAGATTGGAGCCTGTACCTGTATTGACAGAGGTGCAATTGATGATACTGTGATTGAGGATAATGTAATTATCGACAATCTGTGTCAAATTGCCCACAATGTACGTATAGGATACGGAACTGCTGTTGCAGGAGGCACTACCTTTGCAGGATCAGTTACAATAGGAAAGTATTGTATAATAGGTGGTACGTCTGTATTTAATGGTCATATCACAATTTGTGATGGTGTTACAGTCAGTGGAATGTGCATGGTAATGCGTTCAATTGACAAGCCAGGTGTGTATTCCTCAGGAATTCCTGCTCAGACTAACAAGGAATGGCGAATAACAGCCGCAAGAACACTGCATATTAACGAGATGTATCATCGTTTATCTTCATTAGAGGATAAGGTGCAAGAGTTAACAAAGCAATTAGAAAAATAAGGTGAACAAAGTGACTGATACCATAGAAAACAACCATACCCTGAATGTTGAACAGATTATGGATCTGTTACCACACAGATATCCATTTTTAATGATTGATCGTGTTGTTGATTACTCAATTACCGAAGAGCACAAAACCTTAAGAGCAATCAAGAATATTACTTTCAATGAGCCTTATTTTCAGGGGCACTTCCCAGGCAAGCCAATTTTACCTGGCGTGCTGATCCTAGAGGCAATGGCTCAGGCAACCGGTATTCTTGCATTCACCATGGTGGGTAAACCAAATGATGGTGAGCTTTATTATTTTGCCGCAATTGACAATGCACGCTTCAAGCGTCCTGTAGTACCAGGTGATCAGCTGGTGCTTGATGTTGAATATTTCAAAGAGAAGCGTGGAATTGCTTCATTCAGTGGAGTTGCCACTGTTGATGGCAAGGTAGTCTGCTCTGCAGATCTGATGTGTGCAAAACACTAATTTAACTTCACAAAGGTAAACAGCATTGACAGAATCAACAGGTAATATTGATCCGAGCGCAAGAATTGGTTCTGAGGTTGTATTAGGAAAGAATGTAACCATCAGAGAGAATGTAATTATCGAAGGTAAGGTTACTATCGGCGATGATTGTATTTTCGAACCGTTCTGTATTGTGCGAGGACCTACTACAATTGGAAAAGGCAACCATTTCTACCAGTTCTGTTCAATTGGAGAAGGCTGTCAGGATTTAAAATATGCAGGTGAGCCTACAACGCTTACAATAGGTGATAACAATGTTATCCGTGAGCATTGCACTATGCACAGAGGAACTGTACAGGGGTTAGGTACTACAACTGTAGGTTCAGATAATCTGTTCATGGTAAATACACACGTAGCGCATGATTGTGTGGTTGGAGATCACTGTATCTTTTCAAATAACGCAACACTTGCAGGTCACGTAACCATTGATGATTACGTGGTCTTTGGCGGGCTTGCAGCAATTCATCAGTTTGGTCGAGTAGGCTGTCATGCAATGGTTGGCGGAATGGCTGCTCTTAATATGGATGTTCCTCCATATGTAATGGCTGCCGGTCACTATGCAAAACCTTTTGGCATAAACAAGGTAGGGTTGCAGAGAAGAGGTTTTTCAAAGGAAGCCATTTCCGCAATTGTCCAGTCATACTTCCTGCTGTACAAGAAGCATCTCACTATTGAAGAGGCTCTGCCTGAAATTGAAAAAATTGCTTTAGAGCACAAGGAAGTGCAGCCTCTGGTTGATTTTCTAAAGGAAAACGGCAGAGGAATCATCCGCTAATGGAAGTAAATGCAAATCCTCATTTGTACGCACTGCTAGCAGGCGAGCCTTCAGGTGATACCCTGGGGGCTGGTCTGATGATGGCAATCAAAAGGCGTGATCCGCTGGCACAGTTTATTGGCATTGGTGGTCCAAAGATGTGCCATCAGGGGCTGAGATCTTCGGCTAACATGGAAGATCTTTCGGTAATGGGAATTACCGAGGTTCTACTGAAGCTCCCTAAGATCTTAAAAATCCGTTCCCGCACTGTAAAAAATATTATTGAGGCAAAGCCTTGCGTCTTTGTGGGCATTGATCTTCCTGATTTTAATCTTTATGTTGAAGCAAAAGTTAAAGCTGCAGGCATTCCTACAGTTCATTATGTCAGTCCCTCAGTATGGGCCTGGCGTGAGAGCAGGATCAAAAAGATAAAGGAAGCCTGTGATGAGGTACTAGCCCTGCTGCCTTTTGAAAAAGAATGGTATGAAAAACGCAGCATGGCCTGTACCTATGTCGGCCATACTCTTGCAAATTCAATTCCTGTAAGTATCTCTCAGGCTCAGTGCAGAGAGAGAATAAACCTTTTAAAGACAAGTATTGAGCCTATAGAAGGCAAGGTTATGGGCATTCTTCCAGGATCACGCAAGGGTGTAATCTCAAGAATGCTTCCAATCTACGCTCATGCTGCAAGAATTGTTAAAAAGAAGCTGCCTGACACTGTATTTGTATGTACAGTCCCAAACTATCAGCAGGCTACCCTGGTTAAGGATATCTGGCTTGAGGTGGCACCGGATCTTTCACTTACCGTATATGTTGGAAACACTCAGGATGTTATAGCCTCATCTGATGCGGTGCTTCTGACCTGTGGAACCATCGCTCTTGAGACCATGCTCCTTAAGACACCTTTTGCTGTTGCCTACAAGGTAAGCTCTCTTACAGCACTGATTGCAAGGCATATGCTCAAGATTGATGTGTATTCTCTTCCAAATCTTATAGCCAGAAGAAAAGTAGTTAAAGAATTCATTCAGGAAGACTGCACCAGTGTAGCTTTAGCCGATGAGATGCATAAACTTCTTATCTGTGACAATATTCT
>JBJEWX010000337.1:0-4983 GCA_051885275.1 Succinivibrio sp.
CTGCTGTTCTGCTCAAGCTTTTCATAGGTTGTAGCCTTAGGTATTGCCACAATACCTCTCTGAATGCACCACCTAAGCAGGATCTGTGAAGGACTTGCCTTATAGTGGTTTCTCATGCAGATGAGTCTTGGATCATCTAAAATCAGTCTGCCCTCACTGCCAAGAGGAGAATAGGCTTCAACGGTGATCTTGTGCCTGCGGCACCAGCCCATCAGTTCCTCCTCGGTATTAAGCGGATGGATCTCAGTCTGATTTACCTGAGGTACTACAGTTGCTCCATGCTCAAAAAGGCTTTCAATATGATGAATTTTAAAATTGCACACGCCAATAGATTTGCACAAGCCCTCTTTTTGTAGTTTCTCAAGCTCAAGATAGGCTTTTTCATAGCCCTTAAGTGGCCAGTGGATAAGGTACAGATCAACATAATCAAGCCCAAGTCGTTTTAAGGAATCTAAAAGCGCCTGTCTTGGATCATTAAAATCAGTAACCCAGAGTTTGGTGGTGACAAATATTTCCTTTCTTGGTACGGCAGAATCAGCTATTGCCCTGCCCACACTTTTTTCATTTGAATAGACTCTGGCAGTATCGATGAGTCTGTAACCTAACTGTAGGGCTGTGCTGACAGTATTGTAGGTATCCTCTCCAGGTTTGATTTTATAGACACGAAGTCCTAAAAGAGGCATCTTCTCATTATTGTTCAGATTAACTGTTGATCTGATTGTAAGTTCCATAATCCACCTTAAGCCAGCTTCATGCTCTCATATGCCTTTTCAAACACATCCACATTAGCCGAAGTCTCATGCATATGACAGGAAAGATAATTCCTAAAACGCCTTGCACCCTTACAGCCGTTAAACAGATTAATAACATGATTCCCAAGATAATGCAGTTTGTTTCCTCTGGCAACAAAGTCTTTACCAAATTCAACGATCTTAAAAAAGATTTCATCCCTGCTTGGCACTTCTACGTTTTCCCCATAGATATCCCTATCGACAAAGGCTAGCAGATAAGGATTATCCATTATGGCTCTTCCAAGCATTACCCCCTCAACCTTCTTTAGCTGCATAAGACAGTCCTCAATGGTTAAGATCCCTCCGTTAATGGTAATTGCAAGATCAGGAAAATCATTTTTTAAAGCATACACTCTCTGATAATCAAGCGGAGGTACTGTGCGGTTCTCTTTTGGTGACAGTCCGTTCAGCCAGGCTTTTCTTGCATGAAGAATAATATGTCTTGAGCCTGTACAGTAGACGGAGTTTACAATCTTTTTAGTGTACTCCTCATCATCAAGATCATCCACGCCAATCCTGGTTTTAACTGTAACAGGAATATCCACAGCATCCTGCATGGCCTTAATACAGTCAGTAATTACCTCTGGCGTTTTCATAAGTATAGCGCCAAAAGAGCCTGACTGAACCTTATCAGAAGGACAGCCTGCATTCAGATTGATTGCGCTGTAGCCATGTTTCTGACCGATTTTGCTGGCACTTGCCAGAACTTTTGGTATTGAGCCTCCAAGCTGCAGTGTACATGGATTTTCAGGATCGTCATGTTCAATCAAATGCTCTTTTCCATGAGTTAGAGCCTGTGCTGCAATCATTTCGGTATACAGCATGGCTTTTTTTGAAAAGATCCTGGCCATCTGACGGAAGGTACGGTTGGTTACGTCAATCATTGGAGCTACAGAGAATCTGTCAGCTTCAGTAAATATACAGTGATTTGGCATAATATTTGGACTAAGCGGGCATATGCCCGCTTTAGAGGAGATTAAAATTCTTTTTTGAACAGATTGCTTACCACAGGATCCATATACTTAGGTTCAAGGGTAGGCAGAGTTGAGGTTAGGGATACTACAAGCTTGTTTACCTTTCTTGCATTCTCATCATCAGGCTTTGAAAGGTAAATACCTATAGCTCTGCCTAGAGTCTCCATCTGATCTTTGGTGATACCTCGGGTAGTTGCAGGAAGAGCTGAGAATCTTACCGCATCAAATTTCACATTAGGATTGCTGGTTAATACCTGAGAAATTCTGACGTGGATACCAAGATCAGCTAAAAGCTCCTGAGCACCGCGGGCTGAGATTGCACAGTTTTTTGAATCAATCATAACCATGTGAGAATCAGTACCGGAGCTGATAATCTTCATGCCACCTTCAATTAGACCGCGACTTAGGGCCTTAGCGTTTTCAATTACATCCTTGCAGTACTCAACAAAGCCGTCTGTTGTCATTTCATGGAGACGTGCAGCTAAGGCTGCAAGCTGAGGTGAAAGCAAACCATTGTGTCCTGCAAGATTCTCTGAGCGGCGGATAAGTCCTGAGAGTTCCTTTTTGCAGAGGATAACTGCAGCCTGAGGTCCCTGCATTGCACCATGAGTTGAGAAGGTAACCACATCTGCATACTTCATTGGATTATCAAGAACACCTGCTGCGGTAAGCCCTGCTGTCTGAGAAAGGTCACACCATAAAAGAGCTTCATTTTCCTTAGCAATTTTTGACAGACGCTCAAAATCAACAATAAGCGAATAGTTTACAGGAGAGAAAATAATGAGCTTAGGCTTGTTTTTTCTGGCTAACTCTTCAATTTCATCATAATTGAGTTCCTGACTTTCAGGATCAATTCCAAAGTTAACAAATCTGTAGGCTAGATTCTCGCTGTTGCAGTGCTCTTTCTTTCTTAAATCCAAAGACATGACCACATCACCGCGCTGAGTAAGAGCCTTGAAAACAACTCTTGAAGCAGCCTCAATGGTAATTGTCTTTACAGAGGCATAAGGAGCTTCAAAAAGCTCGCAGAGCCTTGAAACTGCCAGCTGCTCAAGATTGTCAGTTCTGCCTAAGGTAAGTGCGCTTGCAGAATTTACTAGCACGCTTCCCATAATAGCGGCACAGATTGGCGAGGTACTGTTCTCGTCTGGAATAAAAGTAATACTGGCATGCTGACGTTCTATTTCCTTTACGAAATAAGCGTATAGATCCTTATCAAAATTCTTTACAAGCTCAATTGAATTCATACTTCACTCCTCAAAATTTGGCACGTATTATACCAAATTTCAAATAATTATTATTGTTATAACTTTGTTATTGTCTTTAATTTTGTTATCAGTATTCAACAAAAGGCCAGAAGATCGGAATAATGATAACGCACAGGATCAGGCAGGCAAAACACATAGGCAGACCTACCTTGAGGTAATCCTTAAAATGAAGGCCTGACGGTCCTAGGATCATGGTGTTGCAAGGAGTTGCAATTGGAGTTGCAAAACAGCATGAAGCGCCAATTGTTGTAGCCATTATCACTCCATATGGTGAAACCTGAAGCTTAGTTGCAATACTCATGGCAATTGGGATCAAAAGAGCTGCTGTGGCAGTGTTTGGCATAAACTGAGTCAAAAAGCAGGCAATCAGAAACAAAACGGCTACGATCAAGTGCTCTGATGGAGAGTCTCCTAAGAGGGAAACCACAGTATTGGCAATAAGCTCACCTGCGCCTGACTTCTGCAT
Source organism: Succinivibrio sp. (assembly GCA_051885275.1). Lineage (GTDB taxonomy): Bacteria > Pseudomonadota > Gammaproteobacteria > Enterobacterales > Succinivibrionaceae > Succinivibrio. The sequence goes on from JBJEWX010000337.1 coordinate 3,500, forward strand.
TGCAATTGCAAATGGAAGCATACCAGCAAACAGAAATACTGTTACCCAGTCTATTCCTTTATAAGCCTGTTTTTCAGTGATACATCCTGTTATAACGCATAAAAGAGCGGCAATCAGACTGACCATAGCAGGAGATAATCCTGGAATTCCAATAATCAGTCCTGAGACCACAAAAATTAAAATAAGCAGGGAGAGAATGCGCTGACGGTTTGTGCCGACATTACCAATCTGTCTTGTCAGAATTCCAGTATCTGAAGACTTTTTTGGGATCAGATGCTTACCTATTGTCAGCATAAATACCGTACAAAACACTGCGATTGGTCCACCTATAATTGCAAATTCAAAAAAGCCATAAGGCTCAAGACCTACTCTTGATACCTCAGCTACAGCCAGCATATTAGGCGGAGTTCCAACCATAGTAAGATTACAGCCAACATTTGCTGCAACTGCAACTGACATGAGGATAGGAGCCGAGGGGATCTTTGCGCTAAGACACACACCAATAATCACCGGCAGAAGACAGGCTACAGTTCCCGTATTTGAGGCAAAGGCTGACATTACTATGGTTAGAGCCATAAAAGAAAGGATAAGAGAGCTTTGTGAGGGACCAACCTTTCTTACTACAAAGTTACCAATGGTCTGTGCAAGACCGGACTCAAGCATGGCGGCACCCACAACAAACATACCTCCAAACAGGATAACATTAGAGTTAGAGAAGCCGGAAAAGGCTTCCTGAGGAGTCAAGATACCAAAGAAAACCAGCAGAACGGTTGCACTTAACGCAGAAACGGCAACAGGAATAATTTCAGTCAAAAACAGTATTGCCACAACAGCCAGAATCAGGAGAGTAATTATTGACTGATCCATACAAACCTCAGAATAAAAGTGTTTATTATGGATCTTTTATATCTAAGTATCCCCTGCATGTGCCATCACTACAAAACCAAATTGTGATTTATATTGAAATGCATTGTGTTAATTTGTAACTTACATCAAATTTATATGCCCTTTATTTGTTTGTATTTCAAGAAAAATATTAATGATATGCAGGTGACATCCTCCCCTACCTGTAGAGGTAGGGGTTCCTGTTCGATAGCTCTAATGAGCTAAGCAGTGAGCTTTTACCTCACAACAGGCTATTCCCGAGTGCCCCTCGGTTCTTTTTTTTATTTGATTTAGCAAAAGTCTTTTGCCTTCTTTTTGAAGATTTACAGCCGCATTGATATCTCTGTCATGTCTGGTTCCACAATGAGGGCAAATCCATTCTCTTAAGGATAAATCCTTGGTTTCCCTGTTCTGATATCCACAGACAGAACATAGCTGAGAGCTTGGATAAAACTTATCAACCTCTACCAGATATTTTCCTTGTCTTTTAAATTTATAGGAAAGCATTTCCATGAACATGCCAAAAGCATTATCTTGAACTGATTTTCCAAAATTCAGACTTTGAGACATACCTTTCATATCAAGATTTTCAATACATA
>JBJEWX010000338.1:0-4975 GCA_051885275.1 Succinivibrio sp.
GATTATCATTAGATTTCTGGAAACTAAAATCAGAAGATGAATTTCTTATTAGTTTATTTTGCCCGATTCTGGAGGGGGGGGTATCTGCCTAATAAAAAATGTCTTTGCTAAATTGGGAATGACGATAGAAAGTTATTTCAATGAAAATAACTGATATATTTTACTTAACACACAATCTTCTGTAGATGTGACATATTAGGATAGGATCTATGGAAATGTTGAATATTACGGTTAGACAGAACCGAAATCAAGAAGCTCTGTAATCACCGAATTTTAGGTCTTATTGCAATGTTGATACACAGCAACTTCAACTATCAACTAAGACGGTTCTGTTTCAAGAAACGTCTCATAACTTTTCCTACAGGGGACTTTGGCAGACTCTCCACAAACTCAATGTGTTTTGGAAGCTTATACCCTGTAAGATAATTCCTGCAGTGATCTAAAACCTCATCTCTAGTTAAGGAATGATCTTTTCTTACGATATAAAGCTTGATTGATTCACCAGTTGTTTTGGACGGAACACCAACCACAGCACACTCTAGAACCTTATCATTACGGCTGACCACATTCTCAATTTCATTTGGGAATACATTAAACCCAGAAACTAGAATCATGTCCTTTATTCTGTCAATGATCTTAAGATAGCCGCCTTCACACCATTTTGCGATATCACCGGTGCGTAGCCAGCCATCATGAAAAACGTTCTCGGTCTCTTTCTCGTTTTCAAAATAACCTTTCATGACCTGAGGTCCTTTAAACTCAAGTTCTCCAGGTTTTTGCGTATCCCAGATCTCATCTCCTGTATCGATATCAACAATACGTGCTAATGTGGATGGTGTTGGAATACCAATAGTTCCGTTATACTCTGACTGAGTATAGGGAACTACACAACAGAGTGGAGAACATTCTGTTAATCCATACCCTTCAAGTATAGGAATACCACCTGATGATTTTAAAAAACGTGCTGCAACACCTGGCTGAACAGCAGTTCCACCACCAACTACAAGTCTTAAGTTAGTAAACTTAACCTTTCTGAAAACATCATTATTAACAAAGGCGTTAAAGAGTGTGTTTACCCCTATGATAATAGAAACATCGGGGTTTTCCTTGAGTCTTGCAATAAGGTTCTCAAACTTTCTCGGATCAATGATGAGTAAATTGCTGCATCCTTTATAAAAGGCAAACATGAGATTTACTGTCATCGCAAAAATGTGATACAGAGGAAGCGCTGTCAGTATCTTTTCAGAACCTTCAATGAGGCGAGGTCCATACATAGCATCAGCCTGAACAACATTTGCAAGAATGTTTCCATGACTGAGCATTGCACCTTTTGGTTTACCGGTTGTACCTCCTGTGTACTGCAAAAAAGCAATATCATCTAGAGAACAGCTGACTTCTCTGAACTTTCTGCCCTCTCCCACTCTTAGGCAGTCATTGAACATCTGTACAGTCTGACGGTTGTAAGGCTTTACCATTCTGCTTACGTGTCTTAAGTAGAAATTGATCAGTGAACCTTTGACGGTTCCAAGACAGTCACCTACAGTACAGGTGATAATGTGCTCAAGATAGGTCTGATCATGAATCTTCAGGACATCTGCAACCGTTGTCTCAAGGCAGATCACTATCTTTGCGCCACAGTCACGCAGAACCCCCAGAATTTCGTGAGAGGTGTAGAGAGGATTGATGTTTACAATCTCCATTCCACATTTCAAACCTGCAAAAACAGAGATTGGATACTGCATTACATTCGGAAGGATAAGAGCCAGCCTTTCGCCCTTTCTTGCCTTTAGGATCTGCTGAAGATATGAGGCTAGGGCCTGTGTCTTCCTGTGAACCTCACTGAATGTTATGGAGCGGTTCAAACATATGAAGGCTTTTCTATCTTTGAACTTACCGCATGCTGCATCAAAAAGTCCATTGATATTATCGTACAAACCAGGATCAATAGAGTTTGGAACATCCGAGGGATAACTCTCAAACCAAGGGGTACGATTCAGCTCCATATACTACTCCATAACTGCTTTTTTATTCTTAATTATAGAACACAGATTGAAGATTAGTGGTCTTTGGCAAATTCATTCATGAAATCTACTAAAGCTTGTACACCTTCAATTGGCATAGCGTTATAGATACTTGCTCTCATTCCGCCTAGAACCTTGTGTCCCTTGATACCAATAAGACCTCTCTCTTTTGCCTTTGCAACGAACTCTTCATTGAAAGACTCATCCTTTAAAGTAAATACGCAGTTTACGCGAGATCTGTCCTTAGGAGCAATCTTTGCAACATAGAAATCATTATTGTCAATGCACTCATACAGAAGCTTTGCTTTAGCAATATTGCGTCTTTCAAGCTCCTCTACTCCACCTAACTCTTTAATCCATCTGAAGTTAAGGTTGCCCATATACCATGAGAATGTGCATGGTGTGTTGTACATTGACTCATACTTGTCAAGAACTGCCCAGTTTAATACTGATGGACAGTACTTTCTGGCCTTGCCTAGAAGATCTTCACGAACAATGGTAATTACCATGCCTGCTGGACCGACATTTTTCTGAAGACCAAAAATAATGGCACCAAACTTAGAAACGTCAACAGGTCTTGTCAGGATGTCTGAAGACATATCTGCAATCAGAGGAACATCACCAGTATCTGGAAGAGTGAATGACTCAATGCCGTTTACAGTTTCATTCAGACAGATATAGGCATAGGATGCCCCCTTCGTAACAGTCATCTTTGAGTAGTCAACCTCATAAAGACCATCGTCATTTAAAAAGGTACACTCATGCAGGTTTGCAGTACCGAAATGATCCTTGCACTCATTATAGGCGCAGCGTGACCAGTGACCTGTTACAAAGTAGTCGGCATGACCGCCTTCTGGCATTAAATTAAGAGGAATAGCTGCAAACTGACCACGGCCACCGCCCTGCTCAAATAAAACACGATAGTTATCAGGAATATGCATAAGCTCTCTTAATAACTGTTCTGATTCTTTGGCTACAGCCACAAAATCCGCAGAACGGTGAGAAATCTCAACTATGCCCATACCAGAGCCATTAAAATCTCTAAATTCCTTTTGAGCCTGATCCATTACCTCATCAGGTAACATGCATGGTCCTGCAAAATAGTTCCAAACTTTACGCATTTTTATTTTTCTCCAAAGCAAAGTTCTGCATTTAGCTGTAAGCTTAATCATATAAAAGCTAAAGACATGGCTTTTGCCATGTCTTTAAATAGTTTAGTTGCTGCTGTCAGAATCCTCAGATGGGGCATTCTCTAAGCTTTCATCCTTATCGTTCTGCTTAGTATCCTGATCTACGGTATCTGAAGCAACACTCTGTGTATCAGCACTCTGAGAGTTTTCAGCTTCTTTCAGCGCTCTGAGCTCTTCAAGTTCTTTATGTCTTGCCTCTGCCATTTTTTTGCTGTTCTCAACCACATCCTCAGGGATTGACTGAAGTGCGATAACATTATCACCTTCATACATTCTCATAAGAATGTTGCCAGCACCGTATCTTCCGATAAGAGGAGTATCGGCCATGGTTGAACGCAATAGCTGTCCCTGATTGGTAATGAGCATGAAATCAGCATTATCATCGGCAGGCACTGCGCCAATAACATTACCGTTTCTTTCAATGTTTCTCATTACGATAACACCCATACCGCCACGGTTGCGCAGTGCAATCTCAGATAATCTCAGTCTCTTTCCGTAACCATTTGCAGTTGCAATCAGACACTTCTGCTCAAGCTGAGATGGAGAAACCACCATTAGAGAAACCACCTGACCATTGTCTCTTATCTTAATACCGCGGATACAGCCTGAACCACGACCTGAAGGACGAACACCAAGGCCGGAATGTCTGCCTATTGAGGCCTCATCATCGCCACTGTCTGCAGTATCCTCTGGATCATTTTCTGCCTCAGAATCCTCATTTGCAGCAGAGCCTTTGTAGAATTCACAGAAGTGCTGCGCATAGCCGTTTGAGGTGAACAGGAAGACATCATCATCGCCTGAGCAGAGCTCAACACCGATAAGCTCATCGCCCTCATTGAGTTTAACTGCAATCAGCGCATTTGTGCCCATTCTGTTTACAAAGCTTGCATAGGCGGCAAGAGAGGTCTTCTTTACAAGACCATTCTTAGTTGCCATAAAGAAGAACTGCTCTGCATTAAACTCAGAAATAGGCAAAAGTGCGGTTACAACCTCACCATTCTCTCTGTCAATGTTGAAGAAGTTCTGAACAGGCAGACCTTTTGAGGTTCTGTTCTCAGAGGTTGGAAGATCATATACCACGCTGACAAAAGCTCTACCCTTGTTGGTGAAGAACATCATCTTGTCGTGGGTTGAAGCGACCACTACCTTGGTTACATAGTCATCATCCTTAAGCTTAGTAGCAAGTTTGCCCTTGCCGCCTCTGCCCTGACTTTCGTAGGTGGAAATATCCTGATACTTGATGTAACCCTGAGCTGAGAGGGTAACAATAACATCACGTCTTGTGATTAAGTCGCCCTTGTCAATCTTGCCTAAATCAACAGTAAAGTCTGACTTGCGGCTGTTGCCGTAAATCTCCTTGACCTCAAGCATCTCTTTTCTGATTTCCCGCTTCATTCTCTCAGAATTGTTCAGGATCTCAAGATACTCTCTGATTGCAGCAACAAGCTCATTGTACTTGCCACGGATTTCATCCTGAGCTAAGTGGGTCAGTTTAGACAGTCTCAACTCTAAAATTGCTCTTGCCTGAGGATCTGACAGATAGTACTTGCCGTCAATTAAGCCTCTATCCTCAGGGATACCCTGTGGCAGAGTCAGGTTAGAACCATCGTCAGTTCTCTGGATTAAAGCAGAAATCAAAGAACCGTCCCATGGCTCTGCCATAAGTTTGATTCTGGCATCCTCAGCATTGTCAGCCCCTGTAATAATGTCAATTACACGCTGAATATTGGCCTTTGCCACCATCAGACCTTCATTTACATGAGC
>JBJEWX010000339.1:0-4916 GCA_051885275.1 Succinivibrio sp.
GCTGTGATTCCATTATTTAGCCTCCTTTGCCTTTCTTGCCTTTTCAGCAGCTTCTGCTTCAGCACCGTATACGCGCTTTGCAGGCTGGAAGGTTGTGATCTTAACGTCGCTCAGCTCGATTCTTGGCTCGTCAGCACCATCCTGCTTGAAGGCTAATGAGTGCTTCAGGAAGTTTACGTCATCACGCTCTTTGTATGCACCGTTAGGTCCATCTAAACGCTGATGTGAACCACGTGATTCTTTACGGTTGATTGCAGAGTGTACCATACACTGTGCAACATCTAAGGTGTAGCCTAACTCAATGAGGTTCATCCACTCAGTGTTGAATACACGACCTCTGTCGGTAAGACCTACGTTAACAATACGCTTCTGTAATGTCTTGAGTGTTTCAATGGTCTTCTGCATTGATTCTTCCTCACGGTAGATACCAACACCTTCTTCCATTGACTGACCCATCTCGTGACGGATCTTTGACATAGACTCTGTGCCCTTCACATCGAACAGTGATAGAGCGCGCTTCTCTGCAGCTTCAGCCTGACGGGTTAATTCTGCTGAGTCGTAGTCCTTTAACTTGTGTGCTCTTTCTGCCATTGCGTCGCCACCGATCTTACCAAATACGATGGTTTCAACTAATGAGTTAGAGCCTAAACGGTTTGCACCGTGAACGCCAACAGAGGCGCACTCGCCACCTGCATACAGACCAGGCATACGAGTCTCAGTATTGCCGTTAGTCTCAATACCACCCATTGTGTAGTGAACAACAGGACGTACAGGAACAGGAGCCTTAACAGGATCAACACCTGAGTAGGTCATTGCAAGTTCGCAGATCAGAGGTAAACGCTCATGCAGATACTTCTCACCTAAGTGGGTAAGATCAAGATGAACTGCTTCACCTAAAGGATACTTAATGGTACGACCCTTCTTAGACTCGTTCCAGAATGCCTGTGACAGACGGTCACGTGGGCCTAATTCCATATACTTGTTCTGAGGATGTCCAACTGGTGTCTCAGGTCCTAGACCGTAATCCTGCAGGTAACGGTATCCATCCTTGTTGTAAAGAACACCACCTTCACCACGGCAGCCTTCTGTCATTAACAGACCACAACCTAACAGACCTGTTGGGTGGTACTGAACGAATTCCATATCACGAAGAGGTACACCATGACGGTATGCTAATGCCATGCCGTCGCCGGTAACAATACCACCGTTTGTGTTAAACAGGTAGCAGCGACCGGCACCGCCAGTTGCCAGGAATACAGCCTTAGCATTGATCTGACGGAATACACCGTTTTGCAGGTCATAGCAGACTACGCCGCGGCACTCGCCGTCTTCTACAAGAAGATCTAAAACGAAGTGCTCGTCAAAGCGCTGAATTGAAGGGAATTTTACTGAGGTCTGGTATAAGGTGTGTAACATGTGGAAACCAGACTTATCTGCTGCGAACCATGTACGAGGTACCTTCATACCACCGAAACGGCGTACGTTTACGTCACCATTTGGCTTACGGCTCCAAGGGCAGCCCCAGTGCTCAAGCTGATACAGTTCCTCAGGAGCCTGTCTTACAAATTTTTCAACAACATCCTGTTCGCATAACCAGTCACCGCCGGCAACTGTATCTTCAAAATGTTTCTGATATGAATCATCGTCACGTACTACACCTGCAGCACCGCCTTCGGCAGCAACAGTGTGTGAACGCATTGGGTATACTTTGGAAATGAGTGCAACACGAAGTTTTGGATCAGCCTGTGCAACAGCAATAGCTGCACGAAGACCAGTTCCACCAGCACCCACGATCGCAACATCGGCTTGATATTTTTCCACGTGAATCTCCTAATTACCTATCAGATCATGTCTAACATAGACGCAATCCAAGGTTAGCAAGCAAAAAAACAAAATAATTATAACTGTAAATGACATTTTTTTTAATTTTTAAATGTCAGATTTTACTAACATTTTGAATTATATTGAAAAATATCATCTACTATATTAGACAAAAGTCTAAAATTCTGTAAAAGCTCTCTGATTGTGCAGTTTCAGCTGCTATTTACTCAGAGACAATAAGCGATCTTCCCATTTTTACAGGTAGACCTGATTCAAAATCTGCAGGTAGTTCTCCCTGGTTATCCGCCCACAGGCAGATAACAGTGCTGCCGTATTTGAAGTAACCTATTTCATCGCCTTTTTTGTAGCGGATGTTGTCTTTAGAGTAATCCTGAATATCAAGACCAACTCTTCTGTTTACAGTGCCACCCCACGTTGTATGAATGCTTCCAACTAATGCGGCACCTACCATAACAACACATAAAGTTCCAACTGCAGTTTCAAAGAAACAGACCATTCTTTCATTTGCGGTGTACAGATCTGGCATATGTGAAATGTTTCTTCTTCCTACAGGAAACAGTTTACCCGGAACATGAATAGCTTTTTTTAGAGTTCCGTCAATTGGCATATGAATTCGGTGATAGTTAGCAGGAGACAGATAGATACAGGCATATCTGCCATTTTCAAATCTGCAGGAATCCTCAAAGTTACCGCCTACTAAAGCTTTTAGGGAGTAATCAAGGCCTTTTGCCTGAATCAGGCGTCCGTTAGTAATTTTTCCTGCCTGGCCTATGGTTCCGTCGACAGGACAGACTGCAACACATTCTGTATCTAGAGGGCGAGTATTTGCCTCTAGTTTTCTGATAAAAAATTCGTTGAAGGTTTTGTATGATTCTAAATCTTTATTGGCTATCTCAACTGTGTTGATATCGAAAGTCTTAATGAAATTTTTAATTAGAAACTGAGTAAATTTACCCATTGGCACGTCAGTCAGTTTTGCACTGAGTGAAGACAGGGTAGTAAATGGGGTTAATGTTTCTGCTGTTTTTAGAATGATAGAAGTAAAGGACATTACAGCTCCGGTAAAAAATAACTTATAAAAAAAAGTATAGTCTGTATATCAGCCGCCTGTAAGAAAATGATCTTCTATATGAGATCTTGCTTGTGATATTTTTTGCCTAATATATACGGAACTGTTTTGTGAATAAAGAAAAAAATATGGCCTGGACAGAAAATAAGGAAGCTTGACACATTAACCTATAAGACGAATCTGCTTGAGACAGCTTACCTCTTAATCCTGATTGTAAAATACAGCGCAATAAAAAGAGAGTGATCACTTAGGATCACTCTTCGTGGAAATACTTAATTTCTAGATAGACTTAAAGTTCAAATAACTTGACAATTCCTCTTAATCTTTCGATTTCTGAATGGGCACTTGTCAGATTTTCTGCAACAGAACGAATCTGCTCGGCCAAATCTCGTGAACCATCTGTTATATTTTTCATATTAGAGGATATTTCTGAGGTTGCTGTAGTCTGCTGTTCAGCTGCAGTTGCAATCTGGGTTATCTGAGAGTTAACCTCTGCTGCTCTTTGGGTAACCTCATTTAGGATCTGATGAAGTGATCCGGTTTCAGAAGAGATGCCATCCATTACTGCAACAGATTCCTGCATTGCTTCATCTGCAGAATTAGCATCATTCTGTATCTGGCTAACCATCTTGGTTATTTCCTGTGTAGATGCAGAGGTTCTTGAGGCGAGAGCTCTAACCTCGTCTGCTACTACAGCAAATCCCTTGCCGGCTTCACCTGCACGGGCAGCTTCAATTGCTGCATTTAAAGCAAGCAGGTTAGTCTGTGATGCAATATCATCGATTGTCTGAACAATTGTGCCGATCTTCTGAGCCTGTTTGGCAAGATTCTGTACGAGGCTTGCGTCGTGCTTTGATTTTTCAACCTGCTCTTCAATACTGCCTATGGTTTGTTCTACCTTGCTGATACCATCTCTTGTGATCTGTGTTGATTCTTCTGATGATACGGATGCTGATTCACAGTTCTTTGCAATATCAGCTGTGGTTGAAACCATCTCTTCTGAAGCTGCGGCAACTGTAAAAGAGGATTCCTGATTGTCATGGGCAGTAGAGTTAATCTTATTGGTTGTCTCATTAATGTCAGAAATATTTGAAGTAATGTTTTCTATTACCTCCTGCATTAGTGAGATACTTGAAACTAGTGACTGTCGCATAGTTTCAAAAGCTTCTAGGAGTGCCTTAAATTCGTCGCCTCGTTTAATGTTGACTTTATGATTTAGCTTTCCTGCGGCAAGTTCTTTTGCAAGTTCGACCATTTTACTGATAATGGAAATAATGCCACTTGGAACGGTTAAAACAATAGTAAGGGCCAAAATAAGCTGTAAAACCGCAATTATTACTGTGACAATTAGTGGCGTATCGCTGGTGATTTTTTCTACTTCTACGGCTGAGGACTTAATCTGGTAACCATTAACCAAAAGCACATTTTCCTGAATAACAATGAAATCTTTAAGCATATTACCTGAGTAGAATGCTTCAGCCTTTTTAATGTCATTTCCCCTGACACTATCAAGGTATTCTCCATTGAGTTTTTCTACATATAACTTTACAGCATTTTTTATGGCGCCGATCTCTTTTGGATATCTTGCAGTCTGCAGCTTGTCGGCCGCAGTAACCATTTTTTGAATTCTTGTGTCAAGCTCACCTTTTAAAGAGCTTAGGCTCTCTCCAGCATTTATCCTGTTGACTATGCTGTTAATTGCATAAGCCTGATCTGCTGTGTTTCTGGTTCTTCCATATCTTTCTGCAAGGGTTGTGTGTACAAATTGCGCAACAGTTTTGTTATCAAGACAATTGCTAATTGAAGTGAAATACAGAACGCACGACATCAGGATGATGGCAATATAACTGAAAACCAGTTTCTGCTTTATGCTCAGTTTTAAAAGTAAATTCATAATGTTATCCACGATCACAATTGACAAAGTTTACTTATTTGGAATGGTTAGATATTTATATAAGGAGATATATCCCTTTACTAATCAGTTTAGATATAGAGATGCTTTTTT
>JBJEWX010000340.1:0-4899 GCA_051885275.1 Succinivibrio sp.
AATCCAAGAGTAGATCTGGATTTACTTAAATTTTTTATCTGGGAAACTCGAGTTAATTATATACAAATTTTTGTCTTAGGTAAGGAAAAGTAAGGAATAAAAGTAAGGAATAAAAGTAAGGAATAAAAGTAAGGAATAAAATCTACTCGTAAAAGAACCTTAGGAGACAGAACAGTTTGAGATCCATGCTATGACAACGAGTACGTGATATAGTCAGGAAGAAAAACTTCAGATGGTAAATGAGTTCGCCAAAAGCGGACTAACAAAATGCAGCTTTGTTCTAAAACATCCTGAATATAAAAGAACAACACTTTTAAATTGGCTAAGTAAATATTTTTCAGACACATGTTAAATATTACAAAAGTGATCCGTAATATTTAACATGCATAATTCAAATAAACAATAGGCTGTTTTTACTGATAATTTAGATGCTGCTGTTTCAGAATTAAGACAAACAGAAAATGCATTGCAACAATTAACTGATAGTATAGCTTTCTTCAGCCAAGTAAAGAATTAAAGACAATAAATTGTGAGATAAATGCCCTGATCTAAAAAATACCAGAGAAGGTAGCTGTAATTGATGATGAAAGATTCAGAAAATGATTACATGATTTCGGCTGAAAATATTAGAAAAACCATTTTTTTAGAAAACAATGATATCTAATCAGTCTTAGAAAGACGTGGTGCTTAAAATAAAAATCCCGCATTGAAGCGGGATACCCGGCTATTTATAGCCTTTTTAAATTCACCTAAGAGGCTACAAAAAAACTAATTCTGTATGGATTTTATCTTATAGCTGTTTTCTATTTTATTGCGCTTAAAGTTTGCCTGAAAGTTCTTAAATGCAATAACAAAGGCAAGCACAAAGAAACCTCCTGGTGGCAGGATGGCAACTAAAACAGTGTAGTCCTGCTCAATGAGGTTGCACTCAAGAAATTTAGCGCCAGGACCAAACAGTTGGGATGCTCCCATAAAGAGAGTGCCGGAGCCTAAAATCTCGCGAATTGCGCCTAAAATAAAAAGAACAATTCCAAAACCGATTCCGCAGCCTAACGCATCTGCCAGGGATTTTAAAGGACCGTTTCGACCTGCAAAAGCTTCAGCTCTTCCCATGATGATACAGTTAGTCACAATAAGTGACAGATAGATGCCAAGCTGTGAGTAGAGATCTTCAAAATAAGCCTGGGTATAGAATTTAATTACTGTTACAAAGGTGGCAATAAGCATTACATAAATAGGAATGCGTACCTCTTTGAAGATAAGCTTTCTGATAAATGAAATTATGAGAGAACTTAGGCAGAGCACAATTATTGTTGCCAGGGCTAGACCCAGAGCACTGCAGGCACTGGTGGTTACAGCCAGAAGCGGGCATAGTCCTAAAAGCTGACATAAACCTGGATTATGAGACCAGATCCCCATGAAAAAAATACTCCATAAGCTTTCTTTTTTTGGGACAGGTACATCATTTGAGAACTTGCCTTCAACGGTAGAAATTTTTTCAGACATTTAATTCATCCTGCACTTTTTAAGCTTTGATAAATCTATTTCTTCAAGCTCTTTTAAAGCATTGTAGGTGGCTAAAACTGTTGCTCTTGAAGTGATGGTAGAACCAGTTATAAAGTCAAAATCACCACCGTGCTTTTTAACATCCCAGTTAGAGCTGTTTAATGATTTACCTTTAAACTGATCTAAAAAGTTTCCATGGGCCCTGTCAACCTTATCTCCTAAACCTGGGGTTTCCATAGAGAACTGTATATCTGCATGGTAAACATTCTTGTGTTTATCAAAGCCTGCAATCATTACAAGCGGGTTTGAGTAGCCTAGGGAGGTTTCATAGGTCATAACGTAGCCTAGCTTCTCTATATCTCTTGAGGCAATATAGAGTTTCTGGTTAGAGCCAATATATTTACTGCTTTTAATCTGATAGCAGCTAATACTGATGCCCTTGCCGGTTGCCTCTTTTGGTAAAAATAGACTGATTTTAGAGTCGATTGACTGCTGTTCATTAAGCGCAATCTGAGCCTTAGTGGCAAGATCAACATGAAATACTGTAAGAAAGCATACAGTTCCTGCAACAGCAAGGGAAAGACCTGAGAGTAGAGCTCGTACACTTTTGCTGTACTCACGCTTCTTCTTATCCTTACCTTCAGTATCAAGAATTTTGTTTAGCGGAGCATTTGCCATTATTTAAGCCCTCCTTTTTTATACTTAAAGCCATAAGGCCTTCTGTATGTAAGCTGATCAATAAGAGGTGCAGCTGAATTAGAAAGCAGAACCGCAAAAGCTACAGCATCTGAATAAGAACCAAAAGCTCTTATGATAACTATAAGGAAAGCCACAAGAACAGAGAAACAGACTCGTCCTTTAGAGGTTCCTGCATTAGTAACAGGATCAGTAATGATAAAGAAAGCTCCTATCATGGTACCTCCAAAGATTAGAGAATCTAAAGGAGGCATAAAGTATCCTGGGAAATAGTGGTTTAGGATATAGGATATTGCGATAATTGATACAAAGAACACCACCACCATTTTGATGAGGATAATTCTAAGTATCATAAGCACAAGACCGCCTGCAAGATAGGCAAGGGCAAGTGCTAGATAAGCCTGATATTGGCTTTGAGAAAAATCATGTCCATCAAGGGTGTTGAGTTTTCCGGTTTTTCTTGCGCCTTTAATATTCTCAAGATAGGTGGCACCTGTTAGGGCATCAAGTTTTGAGAGTAAATCGTCGGTACTGTTTGAAAACTCATTGTCATTAGAGTTATCTGTAAGGTTTAAAGCTTCAACCTGGTTTTTCAGTTTCTGCAAATCCTCATTTTTATAGATAACCTTAAAGGTTGCAGCAAAAGTTGCCTGAGTATAGGCAGAAGGTGCAGGTGGCACGTAGCTTGATCCCATGATACCAGGACAGGAGATAAGCACAAAGATAAATCCGCCCATGGCAGGGTTGAAAATATTGTTACCTAAGCCACCAAAAACTGCCTTGCATACGATAACTGCAAAGGCAGTTGCCAACACCGAGTAGTAAACAGGGAGAAAAGGCGGTAAGGTTAGAGCTAATATCATTGCTGTCACAAGATAAGACAGATCTGAAAGATAGTGAAGGATCTTTCGGTGTCTTAAAACTGCAATGACAAATTCTAAAACTACAGCTGTTAGGGCACAGTTTACAAACTGCCAGAGTACACCAAAACCAAAATAGTAGCAGTGTACCGCACAGGCAGGAAGCAGACAGGCAAGTACTATAGCCATGATCTTCTGGGTGGTCAATCGGGCCTTTAAATGTGGTGCACTTTCAATTCCAAGGTTTTGTCTACTTGCACCGTTAACTAATGAAATCGACATTTTCTACCTTTTTGATCTTAGAGTTTTCTTTTTTAGAGCCGCAGGAAGTCTGTTGTTTTCAACTTTGTTTTCCTGATGAGACTGCAGAACAGCAGCAATAATTTTCTTAGGCTCCGGATTCTGAAGTCTATCATCAGGCTCTAGTCCCACAAGCATAGGCTTAGAACTGTCTGATGGCGGTTCCTGATAGAATTCAAAAGAGAGAACATTATTTCTGGCTGCAGACTGTTTTCTCAGACTGTATGGAAGAGGATCTTCCTCAACTGCAGCCTGAACCTGGGCAACTTTATCTTCAATCTTGGTCTTTTCTGGTAGAATGGAAGTCTCAAGCACACCCTGATGCATAGACACCAGATTTGCTTTTTTCTCCTGCTCTTTTAAGCGTCTGACTGAGGCTGCCTCTTTTTCAAGTTTATCTTTAAGTCCCTCATCTTTTCCGGCTAATCTGCCTGAGAGGATTTCAGCTTTTCTCTGTTTTGCCTTTTCCTTTGCCTCGGCAATGGATTTTGCTCTTGCAGCTGCCAGCTCTTCAGGGGTCATCTTAGCCTCAGCTTCCTTTTGAGCTTTAATCCTGGCTAATGCCTCCTCTTTCTTACGGGCTCTTTCCTGTTCTTCTTTTTCAAGCCTCTCCTGTCTTGCTGCCATGCGGAGCTTGGCACGCTCATTGCGCTTTTCAGCATCATAAATATGCTTTTCGACTGCTTTTTCGTACCTGAACTGAGAAGTTAGCGGTATTGCAGAAGGACAGACAAAAGAGCAACAACCGCACAGGGTGCAGTCAGTAATTCCACATTTTTGAGCGGCAGCATGGTTGTGTGCCTTTGACTGATTGTACATCTGATAAGGTACAAGTCTGCTTGGGCAGACACGGGCACATCTTCCGCATCTTATGCAGTTATTTGGCTCTTTAAGTCTTGGAATTTCCTTACTGTCAGGAGCTAAAATACAGTTTGAGGATTTAGTAATAGGTACATCAATTGTAGGCAGGGTAAAGCCCATCATCGGACCGCCTAGGATTATTCTCTGATGAAACTCTGGGGATAGTCCAAAGTTGCTAAGCACGAAGCGGACTGAGGTTCCAAGTCTTACCTTAACATTTCCCTTGTGTTTTAGGCTGTTTCCTGTAACCGTAATAACTCTGCTGATAACCGGCATACCGTCAACAATAGCCTCTTTGACAGAGAGAACTGTTCCCACATTGTTTACCACCACGCCGCACTCTGAAGTGTGCGCGTTATAGGGAATTTCAATTCCGGTTAGGATCCTGATCAGGTTTCTAGCTGATCCTGAAGGATAGAGCGTAGGAATAACCCTGACAGTTGCAATATCCTTAAGAGCAGACTCCATGGCAATGATTGCGTCTTTTTTGTTATCTTCAATTGCAACTAAGGTGATCTTTGGATTCAGGATCTTCTGCAGTATTCTGATACCAGTTGCTATATCTGTTGCCCTCTCCTGCATGATTCTGTCATCACAGGTAATTGCAGGCTCGCACTCACAGCCGTTGATTATAAGCACATTGCAGCCGTCAGTTGACTCATCAAGTGCTGATTTT
>JBJEWX010000341.1:0-4869 GCA_051885275.1 Succinivibrio sp.
AGGTCTTACTACGCGTCCGTTTAAGGTATAACCTTTCTGCATAACAGACAGAACGCAGTTTGCCTCGACATCAGCTGATGGAACCATTGATATTGCCTGATGCAAATTAGGATCAAAAGGCTTGCCCTGAGGATCTACGCCCTGAACGCCAAAGGAGGAGAGTTCCTTTAGCAGAAGAGTTACAGTATTCTGAACCCCCTCAATTGTTGGCTTCACAGCAGGATCGTTGATATCAGAATGCTTAAGGGCTAGCTCTAGGGAATCAACCACTGGAATGAGG
Organism: Succinivibrio sp.; assembly: GCA_051885275.1. GTDB lineage: Bacteria > Pseudomonadota > Gammaproteobacteria > Enterobacterales > Succinivibrionaceae > Succinivibrio. Next base: position 281 of record JBJEWX010000341.1, read on the forward strand.
GCCTTTAAAATCTTTTCATTGCCGAATTTGCGCTCTCGCTCAACATCAGCTTCAATTCTTTTTTTCTGGTTCTCACACTCAGCAAGCGCTCTAACAAGCTTGTCACAGTCAGCCTTACGCTTTTCCTGCTCCTGAACAACCTGATTTTTCAGCTGCTCAATCTGCATAATCAGCTCTTTTGGATCAGAAAGTTCATTTTCTGCTTTTTCTGCCTGCTCATTTGGATTTCCATTTGAATCTGCAGTCTCCAAAGCATCTTTCTGTTCTGCCGCAGTTTCATCCTGAGGTACAACATTATCCTTCTGCTCTTTTTCCATCTGATCAAAGGCTTCCTGAAAAGCCTGCTGCATTTGAGTTTCTTCTGTCTGCATTTTTTTCTCTTAATAAAGTTCGTAAATTAACGCTAATAGTTATGTGGGGACAGAGGGTGTCTTTTTCAAGTAAAATATCCAAAATGTTTCTAACTAACTATTTTATAAATAAATTTTATTCAATAATTACGATCCTTTTGTGCTTTGGCTATGGTTCTTATAATAAGACTGATTAAGTCACTAATTCTGATAGTTAGAGATTATCTTTTATGCTGCTGGTTATTAAACGATCAGCTTATGTCTTCACTTTTTTTGTAAATACTCGTGCCAATACAAAAATTTTTGGTGTTTTTTTTGCTACAATCATTCAAATAACAAAGGATTTATCTATGCAGTTTAAAAAATTTTTAACAGCATCTGCTTTTGCAACTCTTGCTCTTTTGGCATCTTCTTGCGCTTATAGAGCAGATCTGAATCAGGGAAACTATGTTGAACAGGATCTTGTAGATCAGCTTTCATATGGAATGACCTTCGATCAGGTAAGGTACGTTATGGGCACTCCAATGGTGATTGATCCTTACGATAACAGCAGATGGTATTATGTCTGCTTTAAACGTGAAGGCTGGAGCAGTCCTACAGTTGAGAAGCTTGTTCTGCTCTTTAACGGGGATAAGCTCATTGATATGACAGGAGATTTCAAAAAGCCTGCCACCTTTAATTCAGGCAATATAAACCTTCCAAATAACGGCAAGGCTGCTGATTTTGATCTACCTGAATAAATTTTTTGTCGCCGGCCTTAGTCTTCTGGTCGGCCTATCCTTGCTCATCAGTGGCTGTACTCTTGAGGATGAAACAGCTGAACATATTGTAATTCCCAGTGATGATATAGCAAATGAGTCTCTGTCTGATGAAGAGCTTAGCTTTTTTAATCTTGCAAAAGACTGTTCCCTAGGTAAGACAAATCTTGCAAAAGAGATATCTGAGCTTTATCTTTCCACCCTTCCAGCTCAGGATATAAACTCACAGATAAGCACTCTATACAAACTTACAGCTCCTGAAAAAAACAAAATGTACAGCTTCCAGAAACGCAAACTCAATATTGAGTTTGAAAAGTGTCTGTATAAGGCTGTATCTGATGGCCTAAAAGAATACACTTTGCATTTTATCTCAAAGGCTGGGCCTTCTGCTCGCATTGCACAGCACTTCTATGCAAATAAAGATTACTCTAACGGATCTTACTGGGCCTTACGTGTTGTTAACCTGCTAGGCAAAAGCAGAGCTTACTATATTCTCGGACTTGTTTTTATAAAAGACAGCAGAACAGTGGATATCGGTGCGCAATATCTTTCAGAATCCGCTAAGCTTGGCAATGACAACGCAAAGATATATCTTACAGATAATGTTCTAAAAGTAGATGTCTTTGATTTACTAAACGAAAAGGAAAATAACTAGATCTTTTTCGCTTTCTTTTATCAAAAGACGTTATATTTAGGAAAATCCTGCAAAAGAGCAGTCAGAGTTAATCAGTATGACAATCTATTTTAGGTGCCGACTTCTCAGAATTCTTTGAGACTTCTGAATTCCAGACTCAGCAGGCTGGTAAGGTATAGGAAACTTTAAGACTGAGCAAAAGGAATGAGGCTCAATTCTTCAAGACTCAAGCATGACATAGCCTGACTATGCGGTGGTCTATGAAACCAGATCCCGCAACTTAAGTCGCATAGAGTGACATCTTTCTTTTTCTGGCATTGAATATCTTCAAAATTGCTCTTTCCTTACGTGATACAGACTCAGTTTTTACCGGCAGTCCATGAAAAATTTTGTTGAACTAAAAGCATCTTTTTTCATCAAATCTGATATATAGCACATTGTGCGAGGGTAGTTAACATGAATTTAACAAAGAATGTTAGCTTGCGTTTACAATGAATATATAAAATTAAAATAATATACAACACTAATCAGTTATTGAAAAAACTTAGAGGTTTTTTATGTCAGCTCTAGAACTTTCAGAAAATATCGTTCCTAAAGAATTATCTTGGCTATCTTTTAATGGTCGAGTGCTTCAGGAAGCTGCTGATCCATCAGTTCCCTTAATAGAAAGAGTCAGATTTCTTGGTATTTATTCAAGTAACCTTGATGAATTCTTTAAGGTTCGAGTAGCTGAACTTAAAAGACAGATCATTATCAACAAGGCTCAGGAAGGTGGAAATGATGATGTTGTTCACCTCCTGCGTAATGTGCAGAATGAAGCTAACAAATACCAGCGCACTTTAAACCATATCTATAAACAGCTGCTGATTGAACTTGCAGATCATAATATCTTCATGAGAGATCAGGACTCAATCACTGATGATCAGAAATCCTGGGTTATCTCATACTTTAAAAGACATGTTCTAAAACACATCAATCCTGTTATTATTGATGAACAGACTGATCTGGTGTCTTTCCTTAAAGACGAGTTTACCTATCTGCTTGTAGATATGACCAGTGATTCTACAGTACATCACGCTTTAATTGAGATCCCAACAGATATCCTTCCTAGATTCATCAGACTTCCTTCAGAAGATAAATCTGTTACCTTCATGTTTCTTGATGATGTCATCCGTGTTGGTATCCATAAGATTTTCAAAGGCGTGTTCTCGTACGACAAGATTGAAGCCTACTCCATCAAGATGAACCGCGATGCTGAGTATGATTTACTTGGAAACATCGACAGATCAGTTCTTGAAAACATGTCTGAGGCCTTAAAACAGCGTTTAAACGCTATGCCGGTTCGTTTCTCATATGACGCTCAGATGCCTGAAAAGATGGTAAAATTCATGGCAAAAGAGCTTAAGATGAGTGCCATTGACTCTATGATGCCTGGCAACCGTTATCACAACTTTAAGGATTTCCTGTCATTCCCAAGTCTTGGCAGTGACGATATGGAGAATTCTACTCTCTCTGAAATCAAATCCGTACAATTTGAAAACGCTCAGACTCCTTTTGAAGCGATCACAAGACAGGATATCCTGCTCTACTATCCATACTACTCCTTTGACCATTTCACCGAGTTCTTAAGATATGCTTCATATGATCCAAAGGTCAGCTCCATCAAGATCAATATTTATCGTGTTGCAAGCAACAGCCGTGTTATCAATTCTCTGATTCATGCAGCAAATAACGGTAAGAGCGTAACTGTTGTGGTTGAGCTTAAAGCTCGTTTTGATGAGGCTAACAATGTTAAATGGGCTTCAAGGTTAACTCAGTCTGGAGTAAAGGTGCTCTTTGGTCTGCCTACCCTTAAGATCCACTCAAAACTCTGCCTGGTTACAAGGCATGAGGATGACAGGATTGTTCGCTATGCCCATGTTGGTACAGGTAATTTCAATGAAAAGACCGCAAAAATCTATACCGACTTTGCCCTGTTTACCGCTAATGAAAAGATCACCAAGGAAGTTGATGATGTCTTTAGCTTCATTGAGTACCCTTACACAAGACCTGTATTTGAGAACCTTTTAGTTTCTCCTCTAAATGCAAGAGACCGCATCAAGTTTATGATAGACAGAGAAATCGGCTTTGCAAAGCAGGGACAGTATGCATCTATTCACTTTAAGGTTAATGCTTTAGTTGATGTTCCTCTTATTGAAAAACTCTACGAAGCTTCTCAGGCGGGTGTTAAGATCAGAGGTATTGTCCGTGGAATGTGCTCCTTAAAACCTGGCGTTCCTGGTCTTTCTGACAATATCTTTATTACATCCATCGTTGACAGATTCCTTGAGCACCCTCGTGTAATGCTGTTCAACAATGGTGGCGATGAAGAGTTATTTATTACCTCAGCTGACTGGATGAAGAGAAATCTCGATTTGAGAATTGAGGTAGGTGCAAAAATCCTCGATCCTGAGCTTCAAAAGAGAATCAAAGATATCTTAAAGCTGCAGGAACAGGATAACCGAAAAGCAAGAATTATTGATGCTGAACAGCGCAATGTCTATGTTCAGTCTAAGGAAGGCGATCCTCAGATCAGATCTCAGATTGCAATCCACGATTATCTGCAGAAGGAAGAGGAAAAGATTGCCAAATCTTTAAACTAGTTTAGTGTCTTCTTTTAAGATTATTTAACAGATCATAGGAGCTTTTCTATGATCTGTTTTATTTTGAGTGCTGCAAATTTCAGTTTTATTCCAGGATTGAATTATGCCCTCAGTTTATTTCCTGCTTTCTTCAATCTGGAACTTAGTTTGATTAAAACTTTCACAAAATAGCGGACTATAAAAATCACATCAAAGTCCGCTTTCT
>JBJEWX010000342.1:0-4842 GCA_051885275.1 Succinivibrio sp.
TACAAGGGAAAGGCTGCCACACGAGAGACTGATACCTTTGACACATTTATGGAGTCATCCTGGTACTATGCCCGTTACTGCTCTGCCCGTGACGACAAAGAGATGTTTGACAAGGATGCAGCTAACTACTGGCTGCCTGTTGATCAGTACATTGGCGGTATTGAACATGCTGTACTTCACCTGCTCTACTCACGTTTCTTCTTCAAGATGCTTCGTGATGCAGGTATGGTCAAGTATGATGAGCCTTTCAAGAGGCTTCTCTGTCAGGGTATGGTTCTTGCTGATGCCTACTACTATCTTGATGAGAACGGAACTAAAAACTGGGTTAACCCACTTGATGCAATTCCAACAAGAGATGAGAAGGGAAATATCATTTCTGCAGTAGACAAGGATGGTCATGAACTTCATCATGAAGGCATGATTAAGATGTCCAAATCAAAGGCTAACGGTATTGATCCTGAGGATATGGTCAGAATGTACGGTGCAGATACTGTGCGACTGTTCATGATGTTTGCCTCTCCAGCTGAGCTTACTCTTGAGTGGAGACAGTCAGGAGTTGAGGGCTCTCAAAGATTCCTGCGTAAGCTCTGGTCACAGGTTCAGGATCTGGTAACTGCAGGTTCATCTGTTAAACTTGACAAGAGCAAGCTTACCCCTGAGCTTCGCAAACTAAGACATGAGCTGCATGTAACCATTGAAAAGGTAACCGATGATATCGGCCGCAGACAGACCTTCAATACAGCTATCGCCGCTATCATGGAACTTTTGAATCAGGCTCAAAAGTGCACCGCAACTGATGAGGTATCAATGGCTGTCCGCTATGAAATCTACAACAACGTAGTTCTGATGCTCTATCCAATCGTACCTCATATCTGCTTTAAGCTTTGGTCAATATTAGGCAATGACACTAAGATTGATACTGAAAACTGGCCTGTTGCAGACAGGGATGCTCTTAAGGAAGAGGAAATTACCGTTGTTGTTCAGATTAACGGTAAGGTGCGTGCCCGCATTAATATTGATCCAAATCTTGATGAGGAAACTGTTACTAAACTTGCCCTTGAGAACGAGGATGCAAAACGCTTCACTGATGGTAAGCAGATCAAGAAAACCATCTACGTTAAGGGCAGACTTGTTAATATAGTTGCTATCTAAAAATATTAAGGATCTCAGAATGAAACTGAAACTAGCTCTATTTGCGTTAATGATGATTGCGGTAACTGCATGCGGTTTCCACATTCCAAACCAGAACAGATTAGGTTCAAGTATCTCTGAGATCGATATTTCAGGTGACTACCACAGTATGTATTACAAGATCGTTGTGCAGAAACTTCAGGCACGCGGTATTAAAGTAAACTACCAGGGTACAGCCAACAGAGAGTATTCTGTCCGTAAGAACATTCCTTCTTTAAGCATAACAGCCCCAAAAGTATCAATGCCTATTAACTCTATTGATTCAAGAGGAGCTGCCCTTGAATACAGTGTTATTGTTACATCTAGAGCTGTTCTTACAATTCCTAATCTTAAACGTCCAATAGTGATGAAAAACGGTCTTGTAAGAACAACTGTCAATAAGGCGGATAATGCGCTTGCCTCCACTAATGAACAGGACATCATTGTTGACGAGTGTTTCAATACTCTAGCTGACCAGCTGATCGTGAGGATCAACTATTTAGGCAGACAGACTGATCCTGATGAGCCAAGAACAGTACCTGCAGAGTTGCTGCTTGCCAAAGATGAGAATAACTCTGAAATCTATATTGACAAGAGCCAGTCAATGACTCTTATAGAAGCTCTTAAAAATCAGAATGATGAAGAAAGGGTCTCATCCAGATCTGTTAGTCTTAGTGAACTTAATAACGGTATTAAGATCCTAAACTCAAAGGGTACCCACAACCTGCCAAAGACTGAACCTAAGGTTGTTCATCAGGCCCCTGATTCTCTGTCAGAAGAGGGATTCATGAAGACTGCGCCATAGGCTTGGTCTGATATCGTATCTTTAGTGGTAAAAACTATGTCTCTATTGCCTGTTTATATTTTTTCAAGCGACGACCCCTTCCTGAAGGCTGAAAAAAGCAGAGACATAATCACAATTGCAAGAAAAGAACTGCCTGAAGCTGAATTCATGATTTTTACTGCTTCTGACTTTTCTTCAGGAGCTCAGGCTAATCTGTCCAGACTTGAAAATGAACTTATTGATCCTGGTCTTTTTGGTGGTGACAGGATCATAAAGATTTATCTTAATCAGCTAAATGCCACTGCTCTGCAGGTACTGCAGCTGATTGCAAAACGTCACAGACCTGGTGTTGTCTGCGTTGTTGAAATGGATAGATTCACAGCCTCCTATGCAAAATCTAAAGCTTCAGGAAACAGTTTTGTTGATGATATTTCCAAACTCAAGGGTGAAAGCAGAACCAAGGCGGTCTTTGCTAATCTTAACCTTATAGGAGCCCATATATCTATTGACTATCCTCCTGAAGGAAAAGCATTTTCACAGTGGCTGCTTAATCAGGCTGCAAAATATGGTCTTACCCTTACAAAGGATACTTTAGACTACCTTACTCTTACCTGTGAAGGTAATCTTGTAGTTGCCGATCAGTTTTTTGAACTGATAAAGTCAACCACAAGAGAAACAACAGTCAGCGTAAAAACCGCAAGTGACTATCTATCTTCAAACAGCAGGTTTTCTGGTTTTGAATTTGCTGAGGCGGCCTTAAGTCCCTCTCAGAGTATAAGAGCGCTCAATATCCTAAGCTCTCTTGCGCAAAGCTCAGCAAATCTAAGCAGTGTGCTGCCTCTTGTCATTTCAAACTGCGATAAGGTTTTAAGTGCTATTCAGGCTGTAAGAGATGACAAAACTCTTTTAGTTGGAAGAGCTAATTTCAATCAGAAAATGAGCTTTTTCAGACCCTACAGGATAACAAGTCTTAGCACAATGGATGCAATCATCTTTGCCGCTACCCGTATGCCGGAAGATCTATACGCTTACCTGTCAGACGAGCTTGCAAAAGCCTCTGCCTGCCTGCAGACTTTCAATAACACCATGGCTATGATCCATATGCAGAATTTTGCTGTAAGGGCTCAGCTGCCTGCTATAACATCATTTAGGGAACTTTAATGAGGGTTGCTGTTTTTGGGGGATCATTCAATCCCGTTCACCTTGACCATGTGGAAATGGCCTGCTACATCCGAGATCAATTAAATATAGATCGATTCTTAGTTGTGCCAAATGCAACTCCACCACATAAATCTACCTGCTCAATATCTTTTGCAGATAGAGTAAATATGCTCAAAGATGCATTCTCTGGGTTGTCAGGTTTTGAAATAAGCACCATTGAAAAAGATCCTCATACAAAACACTATACCTTTGATACTCTTACCAAGCTTAAAGAACTGTATAAGGATGATATGCTGTTTTTCTGCATGGGGATGGACTCTCTTATTTACTTAGACAAGTGGTATAAGGGACTTGAGCTTATAAAACTGTCAAATCTTGTGGTGACTCAAAGAGAAGGCTACCTGTATACTCAGATAAATGAACCTGTAAAAAAATTTCTCTCTGAAAACGCACTGTTAGATACGGATAGAAACTTTGAGCCACACCTGAACAACACAGATAAGAACAACTGTATAATTCTCAGCAGATGCTTTCATTCAGTAAGTTCAAGTAAAATCAGAGAAGAGATTGAAGCCTTCTATAAAACCAGCTCTGATAAAGATAACTGCGCTTTGTTTTTTGACAATATAGACAGCTATCCTTTGTGCAAGAATTTCTTATCAAGAAATACTATTGAATATATATTCAGGCATTCACTATACAAACAGTAATCAGACTTAATCATAAATCGTCAAATGGGAAATAATTTGGAAAAAGAACAGCTAATTGCCAGATGCATCAACACACTTGAGAATTCAAAAGCTCATGATCTGGTTAATATTGATTTAAACAATCAGTCGTCAATTGCAGACAATATGCTTATCTGCACCGGAACCTCAAACCGCCATGTAAGTGCAATTGCCCAAAGACTTGTAGATACCCTCTATAAGGATGGATTAAAACAGATCAGGGTATCAGGTGAAAGCCTTGGGGAATGGGTTATTGTGGACACCGGTACACTCATGGTTCACATCATGCAGCAGGAAGTTCGCGAACGCTATGAACTTGATGAGCTTTACAGATGCATTGCAAGCGGTGATCCTCAGTGAAGATAATACTGCTTGCAGTTGGTACTAAAATGCCTTCCTGGATAACTGAAGGCTTTAGTGACTATCAGAAGAGATTTCCTTCGGAAATGAAGCTTGTTCTTGAAGAAATTCCTCCTGTAAAAAGAACTGGAAAAAATGAGGAAAAGGCAAAAGAGCTTGAAGCTAAGCTGATACTGGAGGCGCTTCCTAAAAAAGCGCACATTATTGCCTTAGATGAGAGAGGAACTCAGTACACTTCTGAACAGTTAAGCCACAAAGTTGGTCAGTGGCAGGGGCTTGGCATGGATGTGGTTCTGATTGTAGGCGGACCAAACGGCCTTACTGATGAGGTTCGAAACAGAGCAAATGAACTGTGGTCTCTTTCGAAGCTGACGCTTCCTCATCCCTTAGTAAGAGTATTTTTAGCAGAGACAATCTACAGAGGCTACAGTATTTACGCTAATCTCCCGTATCATAGGGCATAGAGAAATTGTATCTGGTCTGATTATTTCTCACAAAAATTGAAAAAATATGACTTATATTTTTTTTATATGCGCCTAATATGGTTAAAATATGTTTTTTGAAGATATATTAAGCATTATTTATAACTCGAGTTTCCCAGATAAAAAATTTAAGTAAATCCAGATCTACTCTTGGATT
>JBJEWX010000343.1:0-4816 GCA_051885275.1 Succinivibrio sp.
TGAATTAAAAGATCCTTTTGTGTGAATTGGGTGATCCTATGTTCCGTAATACGCAGTATTAAAAATATGGTTAATAATTGTTAAGAAAATGTTATTAATCGTAAAAGTGATATATATGCGGTTTTTATAATGCTGAGTTTGTGGAAATTAGAAATTGAAACTCATGTACTGTACTGATCAATAAGGCGCTGAATTGTAGATTGGTGTATATATAGGATTGAAATTCAACTTGGCTGATGATGCAAATATACCTGTAATTTTTACTGTATTTATATGGCAGTTTAATTAAGAGATCAGGGTATATCCAGATAGGCAATATATATGAACTGCAGCCAATCTGATAAAATTTGCAGAATAGTGCAGTATATAGCAAAAAGCCCTCCTGAAGGAGGGCTTTTGATAAACAGCCAGTATTAACCTAGGCTGTTTGCTAAATCGTATGTGCTCTGCATGAACTTGTGCTTCATGTTGTTGATGCACTCAATGATGTCATAGTGAACAAGTTCACCACGCTTTACACCAATGCAACGACCTGACTCACCACTCTTTAGGAGTTCGCAGGCATAGGCACCCATGCGTGAAGCTAATACGCGATCAACCGCGGTTGGAGAACCACCACGCTGAATGTGACCTAAAACAGTAGCACGAGTCTCAAGTCCTGTTAAAGCCTCAAGCTCTTTTGCCATCTGATGAACATCAGTCTGAAGCTCACAAACAACCAAAATAGCATGACGCTTGCCAGCATCAACGCCTTTTTTAATGTTTGCGTAAACTTCTTCCTTGTTCCATGCAACCTCAGGAACAAGCACAGCCTCAGTACCGCATGAAACTGCTGCACATACTGCTAAATCACCACAGTGATGACCCATAACCTCAACAACGCTGATTCGCTTGTGTGAAGAACAGGTGTCACGTAATTTGTCGATAGCCTCAACAGCTGTATTTAATGCAGTATCAAAACCGATAGTAGCATCAGTACCTGCAATATCGTTATCAATTGTTCCTGGAAGACCAATGCAAGGGAAGCCTAATTCTGAAATTAGCTTTGCCCCCATGTATGAGCCGTCACCACCGATAACTACAAGTGCATCGATGCCGTTCTGCTTCATTACTTCAACGCTTTCCTTTCTGATCTGTTCCTGCTTGAACTGAGGAAAACGGGCTGTACCTAAGAAAGTACCGCCACGATTTAAAAGATCAGATACAGAACGTCTTGTTAACTCAACGAAGTTACCAGCATGTAAACCAGCATAACCGTCGCGTACACCTAATACTTCCCAGCCGTATGATAATGCAGTACGAACAACAGCACGGATTGCCGCATTCATTCCTGGTGCATCACCACCAGAGGTAAGAACTCCAATTTTTTTGATTGCCATAATACTTTGTCCGTATTTGTTGATTAAGCGTTTGCTACAGCAGCTTCAATGATAGCTGTAAAATCTGCAACCTTTAATGATGCACCACCGATCAGACCACCGTCAACATCAGGCTGTGAGAATAACTCAGGAGCAGTCTTAGCGTTGCATGAACCACCGTAAAGAATACGTACACCGTCAGCAACTTCAGCATTGAAGGTCTTTAAGAATTCACGGATACCATGGTGAACGTTCTGTGCAATCTCTGGAGTTGCAGTCTTACCAGTACCAATTGCCCAAATTGGCTCGTAGGCAATGATTGCGTTCTTGAATGCTTCGATACCGCATAAATCAATAACTGCCTTGATTTCAGCCTTGCATACGTCTAAGGTCTTGCCGGCATCATATTCTGCTTCTGACTCACCAATGCAAAGAACAGGTACCAGACCGTTGTCTAAAGCTGCCTTGAATTTGCCTGCAACAATTTCGTTTGATTCGTTGTGGTAGCCACGACGCTCTGAGTGACCAACAATTGCGTAGGTACAGCCAAATTCCTTTAACATAACAGGTGAATTCTCACCAGTGAAGGCACCGGTGGTGTGGATATCGCAGTCCTCAGAACCCCACTTTAACTTTGAACCAGTTGCTAATGACTCAACCATACCAATGAAGATAGCAGGTGCGCAGATTGCTACATCAACTTTAGCTGCCTTGTCAGCAGGCTCTCTGAATGCCTTGATCAGATCGGTTACAGTTGACTTGGTACCGTTTAATTTCCAGTTACCCATTACAACAGGAGTTCTCATAATTCTATATCCTCGATAAATATGTTCTTCGATTATAATTAAACCGTGCTGCTAATTGTTATTTGTAATTTTCAGCACAAAACTTGTGACATTTTACTATAAAAAGTACCTTTTGATCGCTTTTTTTTCTCTGTTAACTGACAACGGTTGTTTTTTGGTGCATTTTCCTAATAAAAAATGAGCCATTTGGCTCATTTTGTTATGAAAATTGTGCAGTCAAATCAGTTGATACCAAACTGGAATGAAGCTGCAAAATCTGCCTTCCTTTCTTTTTCTTTTTTATTCTGTTCTTCAATTTTCTTTAGAATCTTTTTCTTTTCTTTCTTATAGTCAAAGGCTTTTACTTTTACCTTCTTAATCTGCTCTACAAGATTTAAGGAAAGAATAAATATTGGGAAGTAGTAGGGCGTGTTTTTATACCCGTATAAATCTTTTGTCGCAGAATTAGAAGGTATGTTCTGATATTTGTCTATCTCTTTTAGCAGATACATTACAAAAAAGAGTATTTTTGCATTTACATAAATACTGCTGTTTTCATACTCAAGGAGCATATTAAGCATGGAGTTAACAAGCTGTGCTACTGAACAGGTGGCCTGCGTAATTTCCCTATCTCCTAAAAGAATCGGTATATTGTCTAGATCGCAGCAGCTGCTGTTAGCCTTTGATAGTGCTGTGCCTTCTGAGGTAAGTCCGCTTATAAGTAGGAGCTCCTTTTGAACATTCGCATTATTCAGATCTTCTGAAAAATGCGGTTTTAAAGAGTCATTAGACTTAAATTCAACAGAATCGCTTCTGCCAAATATGATGTTTGACAGATAATTGCCCATTTTAGATACATTTTCCATACACAATAATCCTGTTAATCTTTGTTTATTCTGTATATATAGCAATCTTGATGCCAATTTATAACATATTGAAATTTAAACAAAAATTATTGAAGTATAAATAACTTAAGTGCACTGTTTGCCGAAAATGGCAAATGTATCGTAAATAAACGCAAATAAAGTTTGACAACTTACTGCAAAAACATTAAAAATATGATTTTCATCATGTAAAGATCATATTTTTGAAAAACTATAAAAGTACTTACAAGTTTACTGCGTTACAACAGGAGCCTAATAATATGCGCGTTCTTAAGTTCGGCGGAACTTCAGTGGCAAATGCACAGCGATTTGAAGATGTGGCAAATATTGCGCTTGATACTTCCAAGAATTCACAGACAGCTTTGGTTTTGTCAGCCCCGGCAAAGATTACTAATCTGTTAGTATCTCTAGTCGCTCAGGGAGCATCTGGCAAAGACGGTGCTGAAGAGTTCAAACAGATCCGTTCAATCGTTGAACCAATTATTACTACCTTAGGCGCTAAGTACGAAAAATTTGATACACAAAAGGTTATGTCTGAGTTCAATAGGACTGTGGACATATTAAAACAGCGAATCGATGGTATCACCCTGCTTGGTGTATGTCCTGAGCTTGTCATGGCATTTATGGAGAGCCGTGGTGAGAGTTTCTCAATTCTTATCATGTCAGAGCTTTTAAAGGCTTTAGGAAAGAAGGTCAGAATCATTGATCCTGTTGAGGTTTTAGTCACAGAGGGCGGTATTATGGAGTCTTCTGTTAACATTGAGCTGTCAAAAGCCAGGTACAGTGCCATAGCCGACGACAGGGAAGCAATTACTCTTATGGCAGGCTTCTGCGGCGGCAATGCACAAGGTCAGCTTGTTTTATTAGGACGCAACGGTTCTGATTATTCTGCCGCATGTCTTGCAGCAATCTCAGGTGCTGACTGCTGTGAAATCTGGACAGACGTTGACGGTGTTTACAGCTGTGATCCAAGAGCAGTAGATGGTGCTGTTCTTCTAAAGAAAATGTCATATGCCGAGGCAATGGAACTGTCTTATTTTGGCGCAAAGGTACTTCACCCAAGAACTATAGCTCCAATTGCCCAGTTTAAGATCCCTTGCCTGATTAAGAACACCAAAAATCCTCTGGGCGAGGGTACGCTGATTTCTGATGAAACAGATATGTCTGTTCCTATCAAGGGCATTTCTGATCTTAAGAACATTGCACTTATCAATATTTCAGGTCCTGGAATGAAAGGTATGGTAGGTATGGCAGGAAGACTCTTTACTGCCGTATCTCGCGCTCAGGTTTCTATTACTCTTATTACTCAGTCTTCATCTGAGTATTCAATTTCTTTTTGCGTAAGTCAGTCAGATTTAACCAAGGCAAAAAGAGCTATAAATTCAGAGTTCAGGCTTGAGTTTAAGGAAGGTCTGTTAAATCCTGTTGAAATTAAGGAAGGCTGCGCAATTATCTCTGTTGTGGGCGATGGTATGCGCATGGTGCGCGGTATTTCAGGTAAATTCTTCAGAGCATTAGCTGAGGCAAACGTAAATATAAGAGCAATTGCTCAGGGCTCCTCAGAGAGATCAATTTCAGCGGTTATCTCCCAGAAGAGAGCAACTGAAGCTGTTGCTTTTGCTCATACAGCTTTCTTTAATACCAAGCAGCGTCTGGATATTGTTCTAGTAGGCTGCGGCGGTGTGGGCGGAGAGCTTCTCTCTCAAATCAAGCGTCAGAGAAAAGAACTTTCCGACAACCACGGTATTGATATCCGTGTTGTAGGTATTGGAAACTCAAGACATTTTAT
>JBJEWX010000344.1:0-4778 GCA_051885275.1 Succinivibrio sp.
AAAAAGTGCTGCAAAGCCGTTAATCAGAAAAAATACGCACCAGATTTTTGTAACAGTAGTGGTATACCTTATGACATATAAAGGTAGCTCTTCCTTTTTTTCACTTAGCATTGCAAGTCTGGTGATGATAGACTTTTCACTAAAAAGTGAGAGCCCAAATACAAGTAAAAAAATGGTGTTTATGAAAACCGGGTAATAAAGAGCAAGCTTTGGGTTTGAAAACAGAACTGATGCCAAACAGAGTATGCCTGCAACAAGAGCAGTGACTACCGATACTGCCTTAAACTGAGAATTGTGTCTAAATGACATAATAGCCCTGATGACAAAAATAACAGCAAGCGAAGGCAGCAGATAGTCAATAAATCCAAAACTCAACCCTGCATAAATCACAAATGGATAGGCAAAACCTATGATTATGCAGATGAGCATCAGCACTTTTCGTATCATAAAAAGCTAATCAGGCTTCTTAATTATTTTTCGTTTACAAGCTTATAAACTACATCAACCACATCCTGAACGGTTCTAACGGTTTTGAACTCTTCAGGCATGATCTTTTTGCCAATGGTTTTCTGAAGCTTAACCACCAGATCAACTGCATCAATGCTGTCTAGTTCTAGTTCTTCAAAAAGTTTGCTTTGTGGCTTGATATCCTCTGGATCAATTTCAAATAACTGAGCCAGCATTTCCTGTATCTGTTTTAAAATTTCTTCTTTAGTCATAGTCTTATCTGTTCTTTTCAATGTAGTCTGCAAGGGTCTTTACTGAGTAGAAACACTTTTTCATTTCATCGTTGTCTGAAGAGAGTGTAATACCGTATTTCTGCTTGATAGCCATGCCAAGTTCAAGAGCATCAATAGAGTCAAGCCCAAGGCCATCTACAAACAGGGGGGCCTCTGTTTCAATGTCATTGATGCTGATATCTTCAAGATTTAATGAATCAATGATAAGCTGTTTTATTTCAGTATATAGTTCTTCCATTTTATTTCCTTAAAGGTTTGATTTAATTAAACTTTCAAGTTTTCTTGCAATCAGTCTGGCCAAAGCTGAGTCTTCCTTATCCTCATATTCTCTGCAAAAGGCTGCAGTATCAAACTCATCTAGCATACTGACTGTATATTTGAGTCTTCTGTAGTATACATAGTACCAGGGGGTGTTCTTTTTAAGTCCTAAACCTGTAAATTTAATAGTAAGGGGCCGAATATTATGCATACCAAACAGGGCAAGACTGGCAAAGCCATGTTTAAATCTAATCTCACTGTTAGGTTTTACTGTTCTGCTTCCCTCAGGAAATATAATCAGGTTATCCCCTCGATTTAAAGATTCAGAGCAGTTTTTTATTATAGTCGGTGCATCCTGAGCGTTTGGGACATATCTGTTGCATCTTATCACTCCGCTTAAAAATGGATTATTAAGAAGCTGAGCCTTTACCACGCAGTTGGCGTTTTTAACTATAGAACACAAAATCACAATGTCTAAAAGACTTGGGTGATTGGCAATATATACGCAACCCCGGTCATTTTTAATCTTTAAAAGATTGTTGACCTCAATATCAAAAATTCCAAGAACACATCCTGACTTTAAAAAGAATACAAAAGAGTACCTGGTGATGTTTCTTGACAGTTGGGTTCTAAGATCTTTATTTCTTACAAATAATCTAATCAGATTGAATGCAACAACAGAAATGCACAGAGCACCGGTGCCGAAAAATATAAAAAACAGCGCCCCGATGATTACTCTGTATATTCCTGCAAACACATTTACCTGCTGATCTTCCATCTTAGTCTTTGTCCGTTTAGGCTAAAATAAGGAGCATTTACAAGGTATTTTTTCAAAAATTCCAAGGATAGAGGATCAAAAGAGCTCATTTCATGTTTTTCACGAATACTCTCAACAGTCACCTCATTACCTTTTGTTAAAACAAATCCTGTCGCATATGGAAACTTAGGGTAGTTTTCATCAAGATAATGACTGTAAAAATCCGGCAATCTAACGCAGTAATCAACAAGTAAAATTTTATTAAAACCACTCTGAAGAAAAGAGTAGGCCTCCGCTAACGCCATCATAAAGGAATCTGCACCTGCTGAGATGGAACTTGAGGGTATTTTACTTTTGGAAATAATAGTAAAGTTACCTACAGCAGCATTGTGCACAGACATTGAAAAATCGGTAGGTGAGCATGGCTCTCCCTGTGCAACCGCATTTAGCACTCTATAATTATGTTCCATCTCCCCAGTGTCACTTGAATAGATGACAGCATCAATATCAGGATGATCTTTAATAAGCTCAAGTCCGAGATCTACTGCAAGGCGACAGCCCTGGCTTAGGCGTCTTGCCGTCATCATTGGAATATTCTGTGGCTTTGGATTATCCGCCATAGGATCAGCGGTAAGCTCTTTATTTTCAAGCTTTATAAAGTCTTCTATTTTTGAAAGACCAAAGGCTCTGCCACCGCATGAAGCTATATCAAAACTGAATTTCATACTCTATGCCTTTGAGCAGATGAACATAGAATTACTGATACCAAGATTATCAACAATCTCATCTACCTTAAATCCAGCCTTCTCAATTAGAGAAGTTAGGATCTTTGTTGAATAGAATCTTGAATATCCATTAGCAACTGCGCAGAAATAAAGAGAGCCTGCGTTTATGGAAAATGAGGCTGCATCAAATTTCTGTCGGTCTGCAATAGGTTCCAGGATGCATACATGAGCACCATCTTTAAAGACGTTTCTAATCTTAGTTAAAATGGAAACTACCTGCTCCTGTGAAAAACAGTCAAGGAACTGGCTCATCCACCAGATATCAGCACCTTCTGGCAGTTTCTGATCTAAAAGTATGTCAGCGCCAAAAAAGCTCAATCTGTGCTCAAGAGCGTGAGCTTTGATATTTTCGGTTGCAAGTTTAATCTGAGCAGGCAGATCAATGATGGTTACCTTGCTGTCTTTTAAAATGGAGCAGCATTCAATGGCAAACTTTCCGGTATTACCTCCAACATCAAAGATCTGTTCAGGAGCAAATTTATCACCGATAACTTTTATTGCCTCTTTAAATGAGGTCTGAGAGTAGAGATGATCCCAGTCAAACCAGGCTTTTTTAGCGTCTTCAGGAAGCTCTGATAAATGAGGATAGATGGTTTCCCAAGACTCATTAAAAACTTTAAGACCTGCTGGTTTTCCAGAGGTTACAGCCTTGTCAAGGTGAGACATAGCCTCATAGCAGATATGCTGATTAAACTTCAGATTGATTCTGGTCATATTATCATTACAGATAAAGTAACCTATTTTTGTCAGTCTGAATTTGTCCCCGTCTTTTTCTACAACCTGACCTGAAAGGGCAAGATCAAGAAGCATTTGTAGGGCATAGCTGTTCAGATCTGTTTTCTCTACAAGCTCATCAAGTGAAAGTCCCATAGCGTTTTTATCTAAAAGATCAAGCACATTGTGATCAAAGAGAACACAAACAGTCTGAAAAAGCACTGGACCACAGGCAATCTCCTGTGCTTTTGAAATTGCTTCAAATGCAGAAATTTTTTTATTAGCCATTGTTGTTATTTAATAAATGAATAGGTTAGTTTCCGATAATTCTTGATAAAAGATCTGTAACGGTTTGTTGGGACATTTGAGTATTGTTAAGGTCTACAGTTTCCTTATATGTTACAGCACCTACAAATCCCCTGTCAGAAGCTGACACCCTGTAGAGTTTTAATTTTATGTACTTTAAGGTAATGTTTCTTTTCTGTCCAATTTTGTAGGACAGCACGTGAGAACAGTTATTATTCTGCACCGCATCATTGGAATTTATGAGTGTGGACGGAATTCCAAAGGATTCAAAAGAATTTTGAACTAACTGTTCAAAGATACTGTTTGAAGGTCTTTTTGAAGGGTTCTGCCTGTGAATAATACAGACATTAGCATAATCACTGTTAGCGCTAATTTTTCCTTTTTTAACCTTCGTGCTGTTGCATCCTGCAAAAAAAACAGAAGCAATTAGCAAAACAGAAATTATCTTAATCACCAGGTAACCTACATACAAAAATGACAAAATTGTCGGTGTCTATTATACATAAAGTGATAAATATTTGCATTTATTGATATAAACCACGAGTTATAGCGGTGGCGAGAAGTTATTTTGGTAAGTTTTTAGAATGGGTTACATAAAAAAATGACAGGCTGCCTAGAACATCCTGTCATCTTTCAATTTGCACTTTATAGCAGACCCCTCTAATAGTGTCTGTCTTTTAAGGCTAAATTTATCTGCTTAGCATCTGTCTTAAAAGCTGAGTTATCTTCTGCTGTCTTTCCTCAGGTTTGCTTATGTAAAGTGGCTGTCTGTGTGAAATCTCACCGTTAGGGCTGATCACTCCCTCTTCGCCGACATTGTACATTCTTACATGTACATATCCAATCTTGTCCTTTACACCGCCTCTAGTTGAGTATTTAAGAGCAGAGGTACATTTTCTAGCATATGCAACCTCAATTTTAGGAATTAGGGTTGTCTTAATACCAACTGACTTTAAACCCTCAACAATATTTTCCTGGATATAGCTGTTTGCAGGATGCTTTGCGGTATTTGGAAGTGTTACTACGCAAACATCTTTTATCCCCTGTGTATCAGTATTAGCAGGAAGCACATGGCTGTAGGTACAGCCAGTGATTGCAAGGGCTACAAGAGAAGAAGCACATACCACAGCAACTTTCTTTAACATATTTTTTGGGTCTGAACAAAAAATTGTGGGATCAATAAGATCTTGATAAGTAAGTAAGAATGAAAAAAGGGTC
>JBJEWX010000345.1:0-4753 GCA_051885275.1 Succinivibrio sp.
CCTTTGTGTACCTGGAGAAGTCACGCCAGCCTGCTCTTTTGCAACTGGCTTAACTACTATGTTTATCAGGAAACTCCATTTGAGTTTAAGTAGAAAAATAATTGCATTTTCTCTATTTACTCATAGCTAAGCATGGCGATTGCATCGCCCCAAAAGGCTTACGAACCCCAGAGTTAGTAAGCCTTGAATTCTGAAGACAGATCTTCAGTATGACCTTGTAAAAGGTATTTTTATACCGTTACCATCCTACAAATTATCCTCTGCATTATCAAAAAAATAAAGTAATCCAAGCAAATTGATGATAAGCATAAAATTCTTGGTTGATATAATGTAAAATATCAGATTTATCTATTTAATTGTGATGTAATTATTAACTTGCATTAGCTTAGTTTCTGATAGTAAAGCAGTACAGCCTAATTTCAGGGTAGGTAATTAAGCTCGCTGGCTAATACGTGGTGTATAAAAGTGACTGGTTCAAATATTGCAAAATTTAAAATTATAGGTGGAAAAGCCTTAGATGGCGAGGTAACTATTTCCGGAGCTAAAAATGCGGCCCTGCCAATTCTGTTGAGCACAATTCTTACAGATGAAAAGGTATGTCTAAAGAATGTTCCAGATCTTGCGGATGTTAAAACAAGTTTTAAACTTTTGCAGGATTTAGGCAAGAAATGTACATATGATCCTACAAATGGAGAAGCTGTTATAGAAGGAGGAGTTACCTCTCATATTGCTTCTTATGAACTTGTAAAGACCATGAGAGCATCAATCATGGCTTTAGGTCCTTTAGTTGCTTATGCTGGCAGCGCAGAGGTTTCACTCCCAGGGGGGTGCGCTATTGGTGCCAGACCTGTTGACCTCCATATCAAGGGGCTTAAAGAAATGGGCGCTCAGATTAAGCTTGATGATGGTTACATCAAAGCTACAGCTATTGGATCAGGAAGACTTCACGGTGGCAGCATTATTATGGATAAAGTCTCTGTAACAGGAACAGAGAATCTTATGATGGCTGCATCATTAGCTGATGGTCTGACAATTATTGAGAATGCAGCACTTGAGCCTGAGGTTGTAGATCTGGCAAACTGTCTTAATAAGATGGGAGCTAATGTTAAAGGGGCCGGTACTGCAAGAATAGAGATTGAAGGTGTTCAGAAACTGCACGGATGTGACCATAGCGTAGTATCCGATCGTATCGAGGCTGGTACATATTTAATTGCAGGCATTGCAACTCATGGTATTGTAACCTGCCATAACACTCTGCCATCTTCACTTGAGGCCGTACTGCAAAAGCTGCGTCAGTCGAATGCGATAATAACAGTTGATGGCACCTCAATTACTGCTGATATGCGTAACCGACAGATTAAACCTGTAGATGTGGTTACAGCCCCGCATCCAGGATTCCCAACCGATATGCAGGCTCAGATAACAGTTCTTAATGCTCTGTCAGATGGGGTAAGTTCAGTGACAGAGACCATTTTTGAAAACAGGTTTATGCATATTGCAGAGCTTATCAGAATGGGGGCACATTTAGAGATTAAGGGTAATACTGTAATCTGTGAAGGTGTTTCACAATTAAAGGGCGCACAGGTGATGTCATCGGATTTAAGAGCGTCAGCCTCCCTGGTAATTGCAGGACTTGCTGCTGAGGGTACTACCATTGTGGATAGAATCTATCATATGGACCGAGGTTACGAGCATATCGAAAACAAGGTAAGACAGCTAGGTGGCCAGATAGAAAGAATTTACTAGTATGTTTGATTTAAGTCCCTACAATACCTTTGGTTTACACGTTCAGGCAAAAGATGGAATTGTGGTGAGCAGTGTAGCTGATTTAAAAAGGATCCATACTGACAAGATAATAATTCTTGGGAGAGGATCTGATGTGCTTTTTACTGATGACTATACAGGAACCGTGCTCATAAATCAGATTAAGAGTCTTAGTGTAAAACAAGAAGGGGACAAGGTAATAGTAAAGGCTGGTGCAGGATTAGAGCTTGATCAGCTTATAGAAAGCTTACTTGAAAAGGGTATTTATGGGCTTGAAAATCTCTCTGCCATTCCAGGAACAGTAGGTGCTGCGCCTATTCAGAATGTAGGCGCTTATGGTGTTGAGATTGGAGATCTGATAAAAGAAGTTGTTGTATATGATCTTCAGCGTCATATTCAGGAAACCTTTTCAGCTCAGATGTGTCAGTTTGGTTACCGTTCTTCATATTTCAAAACAAACAGAAGCAGACCACTGGTAATTACGCAGGTAATATTTGAGCTATCTAAAACCTTTAAACCAAGGTTAACCTATAAAGGTCTTAGCGAAGGACATTTTGAAAATGCCTTAATGCTAAGAGACAGAATTGTATCCTTACGAAGAGCAAAGTTGCCTGATCCGAAAATAGTGGGAAATGCGGGAAGTTTCTTTAAAAATCCTTTTGTTGATACTGCAACCATTGAGAATCTTAAACGCGAATATGACCGTATCCCAGTTTTTGAAGCTGAGCAGGGGCTGTACAAGCTTGCTGCAGGATGGTTAATTGAGAAATCAGGATGCAGAGGTATAACTCACGGCAATGTAGGAACCTGGGAAAATCAGGCTTTGGTAATTGTAAACAGAGGGAACGCTAAGCCTCATGAAATAGTTGCACTGGCAAAATACATCAAGGCTGAGGTTTATAACAAATTTGGAATAGAGCTAGAACCTGAGGTTAGAGCTTATGATTCCCAAGGAGAAGTATCTTGGGACAGTCTATAGAGCTTATAGAATTTATAAGACTGCTGCTCAGTGCACATAGGTACAAACTGAGTAGGGTAACAGTTCATGAAAAACTCTCAAAAACTCCAAAAGAGATGTTGAATTTAATCCGGGAGTGTAAAGGCTACGGAGTTATTATTCGTAGTACATCTAATTATTATCAGCTTAAAACTGAAGTTGACTTGTTAGATCAGGATGTAATCTTTAAAGGAGTAAGCGGATCTGGCAGAGTTGAGGTTTTACCGCAGATAGATTCCACAAACAGCTACATGCTAAGAAACTCAGAATATCTTGCATCAGGAGATACAGTATTATCAGAGATCCAGACTGCAGGAAGAGGTCGCAGAGGAAATCAGTGGCATACTTCATTTGGAAAGCAGCTGATGTTATCCACATGTTATGTTTTTGACAGAATCGAAGCTATGTCGGGGCTCTCTTTAGGAATTGGAGTTGCGGTAGCACAGTCAATAGAGTCATTTTCCAAAAAAGAGATCCAGCTTAAGTGGCCAAATGACATTTACTATAAAGACAGAAAAGTTGGCGGCATTCTAATTGAGACTGTACCCAGCAGGGGAAAGGTAAAGGCCGTAATTGGGGTTGGTTTGAATATATATTCTGATAAGCTTGATAATATCAGTCAGAGGTACACTTCAATTTATATTACTGACAGTAGAGAAAGAGTTCCACAGGCTTTTTCGAGGAACAGTATTTCCATTGAACTGATAAACAGAATTAAGCATATCTGTCAAATGTACGAGCAGGGAGATATAGCTCCGGTAATTGAAGCTTTTGAAGCACGTGATTTTCTGTTTGGAAGAAAAATTAAAGTTGAGATTGATCAGGAAATGTGTGAAGGTTATGCGGCAGGAGTTGACAAGACTGGATCTTTAAAAATAGTCAACAAAGAAGGTCAGCATCTAATTAGCTCTGGTCATATAGTCTCTTTTTAGGCACGGACAGGTGCATCTTCTGAGAGTCTTTTCGAAAGTGGAGTGCTATTTTCTAAGGAAAATCTCTTCAATCTTATGATCTGAACCTTTTTTGAGAATTAGGTTGGCTCTGTTTCTGCATGGCAGTATATTTTCCACAAGATTTACATGGTTGACTGCTTCCCAGATAAGTTTTGCAATGCTCCTGGCATTCTCATCAGACAGATGGGCGTACTTGTTGAAGTAGCAGTTTGGATCTGAGAAGGCTTTTTCCTTTAGCTTGATGAAACGGTCAATGTACCATTTCATCAGATGCTTCTCCTCGGCGTCCACATATATTGAGTAATCGATATAATCAGAGATAAAAGCCTGTTTTCTGTATTCAGGATACTCCGTACCATCCTGCAGTACATTGACTCCCTCAAGAATAAGTACATTAGGTCTGTCAACGATTGTATACTCATCAGGAACAATATCATAGGTTAAGTGAGAGTAAACAGGAACCTTAAGATTAGGTTTACCCTCTTTAATATCCAGTAAAAAGTCAATAAGTCTCTTTACGTCATAGGAAGCAGGAAATCCTTTTTTACCAAGAAGCAGATGTTCATCAAGATAAGAGTTAGGATAAAGAAAACCGTCAGTAGTGATCATGGAAACCTTAGGTTTGCATGGCCAATCTTTAATAAGTTCACATAAAAGCTTAGCGGTAGTAGTCTTGCCCACTGATACAGATCCGGAAATGGAAATAATAAAAGGTACCGAATCCATGGGCGAACCAAGGAATTTTTGGATAACAGACAGTCTGTCGTGTCTGCTTATGTAGTACATTCTTAAAAGACTAGAAAGAGGCAGGTAGATATTT
Source organism: Succinivibrio sp. (assembly GCA_051885275.1). Taxonomy (GTDB): domain Bacteria; phylum Pseudomonadota; class Gammaproteobacteria; order Enterobacterales; family Succinivibrionaceae; genus Succinivibrio. The sequence goes on from JBJEWX010000345.1 coordinate 4,535, forward strand.
TTAACTTCATCTAAAGTAAGCTTATCGTTAAATGCAAGGAAACGGTCAAGATCGTTTTCAGTGAGTGTCAGCTTTTCAGAAGAATGTTTAAAAGAGGCCCATGTCTGAGGATCGTATTTAACAAAAGGCGCAGTGATTTCATTCGGATTAAGCACATTGTTCTATTTATCTACCTAATTGCTTTTAGAATAGTTAAGGTTGACAGATTGTAACATTTTC
>JBJEWX010000346.1:0-4693 GCA_051885275.1 Succinivibrio sp.
GGAGATATTAAATTCCTGGATATACTTGAGAATATGGGGGCTAAGATTGAGAGAAAAGAGAACTCTGTAGTCGTCAGAAGATCAAAGCTTCATGGAATTGATGTTGACATGAATTCAATGCCTGATGCTGCAATGACTCTGGTTCCATTGGCAATGTACACTGACGGTCCTGTCACCATCAGAAATATTGCCAGCTGGAGAGTAAAGGAGACAGACAGAATTGCTGCAATGGTCAAAGAGATGAGTAAACTTGGAGTAAAAGTTGAATCAGGCTCTGACTATATCAGCATTGACGCTTCATCCCGCAATGAGGCTGTTCCTGAATTTGACACTTACAATGATCACAGAATGGCAATGTGCATGTCACTTATAGCATTCGACAGAGATGTTGTTATCAATGATCCAGAGTGCATCAACAAGACTTTCCCATCCTACTTCACAACTCTAAATGCTATCTGTAAAAGGTAGATGCATTCATTAGCAAAAAAAGATCCAGTGTCAAAAAGACACTGGACTAAAGGTAAGATAAATCTTAAAAATCCTAAAGTGTTTTGCCAGAACAATATCTGACTCAACTGTAGTGAGTATAGAGCCAGCAAAGATATATGTAAAATACCGTTTTTTTATACTTAGTTATAGATAATTGCTATAAGTAAATAAATAAAAATAGAAATAATGAATATTTTTGAAGAAAAATTGAAAAGGTGAAGAAATTAAGAAGTGGTCGGTGATGTAGGATTCGAACCTACGACCCTCTGGTCCCAAACCAGATGCGCTACCAGACTGCGCTAATCACCGATGGCGCACATTATATTCTTGTCACTTAGATCTTGTCAACACTAAATTAGCTTTATAACCATATTTTTTTTCAGTCAGACAAATATAGGCTTTTGAATGCCTTTTTCTGTTAAGAAAAATTTTTGAGTCTTTAAAAAAAATCGAAAACAGAATAAACTCTCTGACTGCAATCTGATTTGAAAAAATGTGAAAAATTTTTTATCTGCTAACTGTATGATCTATAAAGGATAGTAAAAAAAATAAAAATTTTTTATTTGTTAACTTGATCACAATTGAAATTTTGTGATATAGTTCACGTACTCCTTATGTTTGTTTGATTGTTGTCCCCTGAAATATTGATTTATATTCAGGGGATTTTTCTTTTCTGCCTTCTCAATTGCTCTGTATCACTATCCTGTATTGAGTTTTTTTATGTTTATCCCATTTTTTTGAACAAATAGCTATACGTATATTTGTATCTGTTACAATATAATGTTGCTTAAACAAAACATAATAAAAAAAACATTACGGTGCATCAATTCATTTAACTTTTCAGATTTATCGGAGATTTATGATGTCTTTCGTAACAAGAGTTTTGAAACCAGCTATGCTTCTAGGAGTGGTTTCATCTTCGCTATTTTTATGCAATGGCTGTGTAACAGCATTAGTTGGGGCAACTGCAGCAGGTGCCGGTGCAGTGATAGGCTCTGACAGTAGAACAATTGATGTACAGGTTGATGATCAGAGTATTGAGAATAAGGTAAGCAGGATCCTGACTAACGACAGAATGCGCTCTGATTCTAAGGTATTTAGAGTAGACTGTGTTTCTGTAAACGGCAATGTTTTGCTTGTAGGTCAGACTGAAGACACTGACTACATGAACTGGGCAATAGGCTACATTAAGCAAGTTGAAGGCGTTAAAAGGATCTTTAACTGTGTAGAGAGAAAGCCACCTGTATCAGGCAGTGTTATTGCCAGTGACACCTATATCACTGCAAAGGTTAAGAGCGCTCTTTTAGTAGGCTCAAAGATTAGCTCTGGACGCTTTAAGGTATATACTGAGGACAGTGTTGTTTACCTGCTTGGATATGTAACCCGTGACGAGGCGCAAAGAGCAATCAATCAGACAAGAAAGATAAGCGGAATTCGCAAGATCCACCCTATCTTTGATTATATGGATAACTCAGGAACTCCAAATTCTTCTGACAACGTGCCTGTTTATGGAAATTCCCAGTCAGAAAGCGTAAGCTCTGTTTCATCAGCCCGCAACTCCTCAAGTCTGGCTCAGGAGGTTCAGTCAGATGTTGATAATGGAGGTGCTGTTCTTGAGGATGACAACGATCTGCTGGCCCCTAGTGCTCCGGCTCAGAGTTTTTAAAGAACAGTTGTAACAAGAAGATATACTATGCCTCAGAGAAGTTCAGAACTGTATTTTGTTGATGCATATTCTCCTAATGAGGGAGAGCCAGGTCTGTGTCTTGAATACGGAGTATTAAGATGGTCTGACAATAACGGTGAATCAGAGCGTCCTGAGGTTTATGTTCATTCTTATTTAAAACCTATAACTCCAGGCAGGATCCGCTGGTCAAATGCCTTTTCAGAGATGAGAATTTCCAGTGATTTCATTGAGTCTCATCCTGAACTCCCTACAATAGATGACATGATCGATTCAGACTATCTGAAAGGTCGCAGAGTAGTATGTTTTAATGGGGATGATGATCCTATTTATTCTCTGGTGGCTCATGCATCAGATGTTATCTCTGTGCAGAAACTGTGGGCTCATCTGTATGAAGAGGATGAAAGCGCACTTGCCTGTGACACCTTAAACAAGATGTGTGACTATATCGGGGTTCCTCCTGATAACAGAGAGAACACCAACTACACTCCACTGTTAAAGCGCCTTCATAAGATGGTTGCTCTGTTCTTCCTGCTTCAGGGAATTGCAAAAGCTCCAAAGAAACACCGCAATATGAGCTCGGGAGGTATGCAGTTTACTCATATCTGGCCACTGCCAAGTACGCAGGAAGCCTGGTTTGAGCATGAGCCTTTGTCTTTTGCCGACCTTAGCGATGATGAGATTAATATCTTTTTTAGAGGAAATCTGGCGGATAGAATTGACTGGCATAAAATGAGCATGTATGCCTATGACTGGGTATATAACAGAGATACCTCAAAATCGAAAGCTGATCTCAACGGCCTTAAGGATATGTCTATCTTTATTTTTAATGAGGTTTTGTCCTTTCAGATGCAGTTATGGGTGCTTATTTTTTATTCTATCTACACCCACAGACAGGAAACAGCCCGACAGATCGCTCTTTGCAGGGGGGATTTTATAAAAATAAAGACAGCCCTTTTTGAGCACTTTTCAAACTTCATTATTGATAATCTTGATGCATTTTTAAATCAGGAACAGAAAAACAAGCTTATTGCATCTCTTGTCTGTCAGTCCCTAAGAGAAAACGGCAGCAAGCCTTTTGAACATTTTGATTATGACAGTCTGCGCAAAAAGTCTTCAGGCCGAAACAGCGGTCCTAAGATGTATTTTACAGAGAATAATCCACATAGCCCATCTTTGAGCTGTCATAAAGAGATAAGGGATGCCTCCGGTAAGATTATCTATATACGATATGAAATCAAGGGCAGAGGAAAGAACAGGGAAGAGAACAGGTTTTTGATTGTAAGCAAGCTTACAGAGCTTTATAACAAGGCCTGTAATCCATTTACTGATGTATGGCTTCCAAATGATCTTAAACTGTGGATTCAGTATATAACAGGTATCAGCTTTTCTGATATATCCAGAGTGTCAAAGGCAACAGACAGTGAGTATCTAAAGACGGTAAGAATTACCTTAGGAAAGATCATTGAGCAGTTTGCCTATCCTTATCTTAGGACACTCTATGAAAAGGCTGGAACAATAGTGAATCTGATTGAGCAGGACTGTCAGGAACATGAGTCAATCAGCTTCAATTTTCAGGGGATATCCGTAGAAGCGACCTTTGAATCTGCGTCAAAGTCAAGTTTATGGCGTAAACTGTTTACTTTTTCATAAATAGGCGGATGATGAAAGAGATAAAAAAAATTATAAGGCATATCATGAAAAGAGCAGCTGTTATGGCTGCTTTATTATTTAGCTTAAATGCCACTGCCGCAAAAGTGATTGGAGAATATGCAAACGGCTGTATCATTGATGCTCTCCCTCTTGAGCGCGGGCAGAACTATCAGATTCAGATCTGGGGAGAAAAGCGAAATTTCGGGCATGAAAGTCTAATCTCATATATTCAGGATCTTGTAAAAAAGGCAAAGCAGAACAATCTACCAGATCTTCTGATAGGAGATCTCTCAGGACCTCTTGGAGGCTCCTTTGGTAAAAAATCAAATCACGGTTCACATCAGTCAGGCCTTGATGTAGATATTTCCTTTGATTTTGCAAGTCCTAGAAAAAGTGAGTATGAGTTATCACATCCTCAGGATCTGTATATAGTGAATACAAACAACCAGCCTACAGGATATTTTGATGAACGAAGAATCAAACTTATTTATCTTGCAGCCAGTGACAAAAGAGTAGAGAGAATATTTGTAGCGCCTGGTATCAAAGCAGTCATGTGCAAACAGAATTTTAAGGATCGCAGCTTCCTTTCAAAACTAAGACCGTGGTTTGGCCATAGAGGCCACATGCATATCAGGCTTTCCTGTCCTTTAGACAATCCTCTCTGTGTAAGTCAAAAACCGGTTCCTAAAGGAGACGGATGCGGGATGGAACTTGATTCATGGCTGCATCCTGAAAAATATGCAAAGGGAAAAAGCACTAAGAAAAAAGTCAAAAAGCAAAAAATACCGTATCCTGAGTGCGTCAGGTTATTTCAAGCAGGTAAGCAAAACTGATTTACAGCGAAAGCCTGTTAATTGTCTTTCCTGC
>JBJEWX010000347.1:0-4682 GCA_051885275.1 Succinivibrio sp.
TTTTTTAACCTTTGGCAAAATGTGATCTGATACGGTCAGACTGTTTTGCCATAATCCCTAACATTTGTCCACGGGTGACAACATAAGATCTTGCCTTTGGCAGATTATTTTTTTTAATATTTGAGGCTGTATGGCTCAATCTCACTATCAGTCATGGTTTTCTTAACTGTATGTTCTATAATATGCAGGAATTAAACATAGGAAAACACAATTATGAATATTACTCTAAAGAGCCCCATTGAAATTGAAAAAATGCGCGTAGTCGGGGCTGCTACTGCACGCGTTTTAGAAATGATTGAGCCTTACGTTGTTGCAGGCGCCTACACTGATGATCTTGACAATATCATGAATGACTACATCAACACCAAGGAAGGAGCCATCAGTGCCGATCTTGGCTATCAGGGTTATCCAAAAGCCACCTGCATCAGTATCAACGAGGTTGTCTGTCACGGAATTCCAGGCCGTCACAAACTCCATGAAGGCGATATTGTAAATATCGATGTTACCGTTCTTAAGGACGGATACCATGGTGACAGCTCAAGAATGTTTATTGTCGGCAAGACCTCCCCAAGAAATGAGATGCTATGCAAATGCGCTCAGGAATCCATGTATAAGGCAATCAGGACAGTTCGTCCAGGCTCAAATCTTGCAGATATCGGAGCTGCGATTCAGAAGGTTGCGGACAAAGCTAAATTCTCAATTGTCCGAGATTACTGCGGTCACGGCATCGGTGCAGGTTTTCATGAGGAGCCATCTGTGCTTCACTACAGAAACAACAATAATATTATTCTTCAGGAAGGCATGTGCTTTACCATCGAGCCTATGATCAATGCCGGCACCTACAAGTGCAAGGTTAACCGCAAGGATGGATGGACTGTGACTACAGCTGACAAGCAGCCGTCCGCTCAGTATGAACACACCCTTTTGGTCATACCGGGAGGAGTTGAGGTTCTTACCTTGAGAAAGGATGAGGATTTTCCGCGTATCATCACACACTAGGCAGATTAACCAGGGCATAAGGTATGTTTGAGACCATTTCTGTTCCAAGAAAAGTTATTCCTTCTGATGTAGACACAGCTTTCCCGTTTAACAGACCTGATCTTGATATTTACGATATCAGGCAGGGACGTGAACTCATAAGGCTTTATAAGGAATATCACAAGGAGTGCTTTTTAAAAGGTTTTAAAGTCTCAAACCTCTTAAAACAGGAAACAGATCATCTGGATTCCTTTTTAAAAAATGTCTTTGAACACTTTATCCCTAAAGACGACACTACCCTTGCCCTGGTTGCCGTTGGCGGCTACGGAAGAGCTGAACAGTTTATTGAATCTGATATCGACCTGCTTATAGTCTCTTCAGTTGAGCCAATTTCTGATTCACTAAGAGAGTCAATTGAAAAGATTGTTTCCTTTCTCTGGGATTTAAAACTTGATCTTGGTACCTCTGTGCGCTCAATCAAGGAAACCGTACTTGCCTCCCGTGAAGATATCACCATTATCACCAACCTTCTTGAAACCCACTTTATTGCAGGTAACCGTGAGGTTTACAACTCACTGTGCAGGGCTCTAAATAATGATGACTTCTGGGATGATGAGAAATTCTTTGAAGCAAAGGTTTATGAGCAGAACCAGAGATATCACTCCTTTAGAGATACGGTTTATTCGCTTGAACCTGATGTCAAAAATAACCCAGGTGGTCTTCGTGACCTGCACCTGATGCAGTGGATTGCCATCAAGGTTTTTCATGCCACAGCCTATGACAACTTATGCTCGGTAGGCCTGCTTACGCCATCTGAATATGAGGAATACCTCTCCTGCCGTGATTTTCTGTGGTCAGTACGCTTTGCGGTTCACTGTAACTCCTCATCTAATATTCTAAGACTGGACTTTCAGAAAACCATAGCCTCAATGCTTGGTTATGGGGATTTAGGAAATGCTCCTGTTGAAGCCATGATGAGAGATCTCTTCAGGATTTTTCACAGAGTACGTGAACTAAACCATATTCTGCTGCAGCAGGCCTCCCTTAAGATCAAAGGTTACGTTGGAAAAGAGTTTTCAGATCCTGTCTTTATTGATAGCTCTTTTGTTCAGAGAGGCACTTATATCGATGTTCTTGATCATGAGCTCTTTAAAAACGATCCTTCTAAGATCCTCGATCTTTTCTTAGCTATTGAGTCAAGACCTGAAATTCATAATATTCATATCAACTGCCTTAGAGCCTTAAGAGAAGGCAGGCGTGATCTTAAGGATTATCTGATAACCGATCCGCTTTGCCGCAAGAAATTCAGAAAACTTCTGTCAAAAACTCAGAGTGCGCCTCTTATCTTCTCCCTTATGCATGAGACAAGAGTGCTCTCAAGCTATATGCCTCAGTGGTCAAGAATCGAGGGCTTAGCTCAGTTTGACAGATTTCACCTGTTCAGTGTTGATGAGCATTCAATCAGAGTTATCAAAAATGATCTTGAACTGTCTTTGTCAAAAGATCCTAATTACCAGCTCTATAAGATTGTCTACAAAAAGATCTCTGAACCAGAACTTTTAGTAACCGCATCTCTTCTTCATGATATTGCCAAGGGAAGAGGCGGAAATCATGCCCAGAAGGGAGCAAAGGAAGCTGAGGATTTTTGCAAGCTTCATGGCTACAACGATTATCAGACTTCTATTATAAGCTGGCTTGTCAGCGCTCATCTTCAGTTTAATACCACCGCAACCAGACGAGATATTACCGATCTGAGCGTAATTAACGACTTTGCGGATTTTGTAAAGGATGAGGAGCATCTGAATCTCCTTTACTGCCTGACCGTATCAGATATTAGCGCAACTAACGACAATGTCTGGAACTCCTGGAAAGATAATATCTTCAGGCAGCTCTACCAGAGCACAAAACTTGCCATAAGCCAGGATGGAACTGATCTTGAGAAAAATATGCAGCTGCAGGCACAGGAGCGTAAGGACAGAGTTCTTGCTCTAACCCCTGAAAACAGAAAGAGCGACATTCTCAAATACATGCGTCAGTTCCCGATAGAGTATCTTTTACACTACCAGGCTGAGGATATCTGCTGGCATGCAAGAAATATCCTAAGATATCAGCATTCTGAAAAGCCTATGATTCTGTTTTCTCAGACTCCAAGTTTTGGAACAGAACTGCTTGTTTACTACAGGAGCAACTCTCCAACTCTGTTTGGAAACCTGGTCAGAACAATGGCTGTAAAACAGTTGAACGTTTTTAGTGCACAGATTTTTCTAACGCACAATTTTCATGCATTGTGCACAATTATGTTCCAAAACAAAAATGGCCAGTCACTTGATAATGACCGCCTTACTGTTCTTAGAAAGGCAATTTTAGATGGCATCTCAGATCGTGCTCCAAGCCTTGATATATCTAGTGTTGGCAGAAAGATTTTTGACGTGCCAACAACTATTTCTTTCCTCGATTCGGGGTCAGAAAAACAGACTAAGCTTGAAATCTCAACGCTTGACAGGCAGGGACTATTAGCTAAAATCGGCATAACACTCGGTAACCTAGGTTGCCTAATCAGTGCAGCAAGGATCACTACCACTGGTGAAAGAGCTGATGATTACTTTGCCATTACCGATGAAAATGGTTTACCTTTGGATTCAGCAAAAAAAGAAGAGCTCACTTTGGCCTTAAAAGCAGCTTTAGACGAATCCTGAGCTTGTAGGTGTATATAGGAGTTTTTGATGTCTGTTTTAGATTTACAGCCAGTAATTGAGGAAGCGTTCGAAAATCGCGCAAATATTAATTCAAAGACCGTCAGCAGCGAACTGCGTGATGCCATAAATCAGGTTATCAGCGCATTAGACGCCGGTGATATCCGTGTTGCCCAGAAAGTTGATGGAGAGTGGGTAACCAATCAGTGGATCAAAAAGGCTGTTCTTCTTTCATTCAGAATTGAAGACAATTTCCTGACAGAAGTACCAGGTGGTGCTTTTTACGATAAGGTTCCTTTAAAATTTGACGGTTACACAGCTGAACGCTTTGCCAAAGAAGGCATCCGTGCCGTTCCAGGCTGCGTAGTCCGCCGCGGCGCTTATTTAGAGCCTAATACCATTTTACTGCCTTCCTTTGTTAATATCGGTGCCAGAGTAGGTTCAGGCACCATGGTTGATACCTGGGCTACCGTAGGTTCATGCGCTCAGGTTGGAAAGAATGTTCATATTGCAGGCGGTGCCGGCATCGGTGGTGTTTTAGAGCCAGTACAGGCAGGTCCTACCATTATTGAAGACAACTGCTTTATCGGTGCCCGTTCTGAGGTGGTTGAGGGTGTTATTGTTGGCGAAGGCTCAGTTATATCTATGGGCGTTTTCCTTGGTAAATCAACCAGAATTTACGACCGTACCACAGGTGAAATCTCCTATGGCAAGATCCCTCCTCACTCTGTAGTAGTTGCAGGTAACCTGCCATCTAAAGATGGAAAATACTCTCTGTATGCCGCAATCATTGTAAAGAGAGTGGACGACAAGACCTTATCAAAAGTAGGTCTTAACGAGTTACTCCGTCAGGCTCAGGAAGAAGTGAACGCATAGCCTTTTCAAGAAAAACCTATCATAAAATCAAGGAGGCCGATAAATAAGACGCCTCCTTTTTTTATGCTGAAAACTGTTTTAGCGCGTATCTTAAAAGGAGTCATGCACATCTTTAATTGAGGCATTTTTTGAGCA
>JBJEWX010000348.1:0-4675 GCA_051885275.1 Succinivibrio sp.
TTGATTACAAAGTAACTTGATTTGGTGATACCAGGGCCGCCTTTTCTTGGGATCTTCTCCCCCTCTGACACATCAATCACATAAATGGTGATATCAGCAAGCTCCGGAGAGAAGGTTGCAGACAGGTTATCTCCGCCACTTTCTATAAATATCAGATCAAGATTTGGAAATCTCTCTGTCAGCTCATCAATTGCTGACAGATTCATCGAAGCATCTTCTCTTATGGCAGTGTGGGGACAGCCTCCTGTCTCAACACCTATTATTCGCTCAGCTTCCAGGGCGCCAGCCTCTGTCAGAATTCTCTGATCCTCTTTTGTATAGATGTCGTTTGTAACCACACCTATTTGCCACCTGTCACGCATGCTCTTGCATAAAACCTCAATCAGTGCGGTTTTTCCGCAGCCAACAGGTCCACCAACACCGACTCTTAAAGCATTTTTACTCATTTTTTCTTCTTCTGTTTTGATCATTAATCAGATTTAAGTTTAATCAGCTTCTGAAGATCCTTGAATACTGAGTTTCATGTTTAACACTCAGTATTGATAAATTTACAAGTCCAGAACCAATCATTTCATCATCTACACTCAGAACTTTTTTATATACTTCATCCCAGTTCAAAGTAAGCTGCCTGATAATTCTCCAGGCATCAGTCTGCCCGATTGGAACAAGTTTTACTGCGGCAATGCACTGAGCTTCAGTATATGCAAAAAAGTAACTCTCAAGCGTATCATAAAGCGGGATCCTGTTTTCCCTTGCATAATAGGCAAAGGCACTAAGATAGGAGCCTTTTGCAACTGCAAGATAATCCTCCTCATAAACACAGATATCCTTTATGAGCCTGCACAGCGCTCTGCCTCTGTCTCTCTCCTCTGCTCTGAATTCAGCTGTATTTCTCAAAGCAACACATCTGTCTGTCCAAAACTGAAAGTCAGAAACCTCTTTGCTTTCATACAGCCTTTTTATAAGCGGAAGATCTGAATAGGCCAGGGCAGATAAATTGTGGCTTAGGTATTCTCTAAAGTCACTGACACTGCCTAAAAGACCATCTTCAACTGCAGCCTCTAACCCCTGTGAGTATCCAAATCCTCCTATCGGAAGATTAGGTGATACCAAAGCTAAAACCGGGCTTAACATGTGTTTTCCTTACAGAAGGCCATCATCAGTGCTCATGAGTATGCTCATGAGTGTGTTCATGAGTGCGTTCATGAGTATGTTCATGAGTGTGACTGTGCTCATGGGAATGAGTATGACCGTATGCACCAGGCAGAGGATTGAACTTGGCCTTTTCCTTTATAAGCTTTCCGCCAAGGCGTACAACCATATCATCCAGCACATGATCACTTAGGTAGCGCAAAAAACCTGACCTGTCAATCTGCAAAGGAACATGCCTGTTTCCTAAATGATAGGCAAGAGTACAAAGTAATACCGGATCATCTGCGCTTACCGTGCTTACACTCTCAGGAGCACAGACTACCTTTACAATCTGACCATCCTCATTGGCAATTAGAGTGTTTTCCTGAAGAACAAGCCCTCTTGGCAGCGAAATACCTATCTGCTCATGAGTATCCGTCATGACTATAAGCTTGCTTTTAATTCTCTCATCAATGCCTAAAGTTACCGTAAAGGAAGGAGCCCCTTCCTTTACTATTGTGTTGAAGGTTTTCATAATTAAAACAGATAATACCTCTGGGTAAGTGGCAGAGACTTTGCCGGTTCACAGATTAACAGTTTGCCATCAGCATGTACCTGATAATTCTGAGGATCAACCTCAATTACAGGCAGATAATCATTTAATTTCATGTCCTTTTTGGTAAGTCCTCTGGTGTTCCTTACCACGCCAATCAGGCTTTCAAGTCCAAGTTTCTTTGGAACTTCCGCCTCAACTGCAGCCTGTGACATAAAGGTCATTCTTGTTCTTGGCAGAGCTTTGCCAAAGGCTCCGAACATTGGTCGGTAAACCACAGGCTGAGGAGTTGGAATTGAGGCGTTTATGTCTCCCATTAAGGAGTAGGATATGAGTCCGCCCTTGATAACCATCTCTGGTTTGACTCCAAAGAATGCAGGTTTCCACAGCACAAGATCAGCAAGCTTTCCTACCTCAACTGAGCCTATTTCATGGGATACACCATGAGCAATTGCAGGATTTATGGTGTATTTTGCTATATATCTTTTTATTCTGAAATTGTCATTTCTCTCGTTGTCTTCCGCTAAAGCTCCCCTTTGAACCTTCATCTTGTGGGCTGTCTGCCAGCATCTGGTGATAACCTCTCCTACACGGCCCATAGCCTGTGAGTCTGAGGAAATCATAGAAAGGGCTCCTAAATCATGCAGAATATCCTCTGCCGCTATGGTTTCTCTTCTGATTCTGGATTCTGCAAAGGCAATGTCCTCAGGAATTGAAGGATCCAGATGATGGCATACCATCAGCATGTCAAGATGCTCATCAATGGTGTTGACGGTATATGGTCTTGTTGGATTAGTTGAGCTTGGAAGCACATTCATATGACCGCAGGCCTTAAGGATATCAGGTGCATGTCCGCCTCCTGCGCCTTCTGTATGATAGGTGTGAATGGTTCTGCCCTTAAAGGCGTCTATGGTGCTTTCTACAAATCCGGCCTCATTTAGGGTGTCAGTGTGAATTGCCACCTGAACATCATATTTTTCTGCAACTGACAGACAGTTATCAATGGCAGCAGGAGTTGACCCCCAGTCCTCATGAAGCTTCAAGCCCATAGCACCGGCTTTTATCTGCTCCTCTAAAGACAGGGGCAATGCGGCATTTCCTTTGCCTAATATACCTATGTTTACCAAAAGCCCGTCGGCGGATTCCAGGATTTTTTCAATATTCCATATCCCCGGAGTACAGGTGGTGGCATTTGTGCCGGTTGCAGGGCCTGTACCTCCGCCAATCAAGGTGGTAACACCCGATGAGATTGCCTCCTCAGCCTGCTGAGGACAGATAAAATGGACGTGTGAATCAATACCGCCTGCAGTTACAATCAGGCCTTCACCTGAAATAACCTCACTGCCAGGACCGATTTCCATGTCAACACCGTTTTGAATGTCACTGTTTCCGGATTTTCCAATTGCACTTATTCGCCCGTTCTTAATACCAATATCGGCCTTGTAGATTCCAGTATAATCAACAATCACAGCATTGGTGATTACAGTATCTACTGTATCCTTGCAACCAAGCTGCCCCTGCCCCTGACCATCTCTTATAACCTTTCCACCGCCGAATTTAACCTCATTACCATAGGTTGCATAATCTTTTTCTATTTCCAAAATCAGATCGGTATCTGCAAGTCTTATCCTGTCGCCTGTTGTAGGGCCAAACATATCAGCATAGGCTTTTTTTGAAATTGTACTCATGTTGCCTCCTAATCAAGCTTTCCCATAACTTCCTGCCTAAATCCAAAAATATTTCTTTTGCCTTCATAAGGGACAAGATCAACTGTTCTTTTTAGACCAGGCTCAAATCTGATGGCAGTGCCAGGTGCAATATCAAGATGCATGCCCAAAGCCTTTTCTCTGTCAAAGGACAAAGACGGATTAACCTCGTAAAAGTGGTAGTGAGATCCCACCTGTACAGGTCTGTCACCTTCGTTTTTTACAACGATACTTGTTTTTTTCAGATCAGCATTAAGCTCAATCTGACCGTCATCAATGAGTAATTCACCGGGGATCATCTTTGACTCCTTATATAATAGGATTATGTACTGTCACAAGTTTTGTGCCGTCTGGGAAGGTGGCTTCAACCTGAACTTCAGTTACCATTGAGGCTATTCCATCCATCACATCCTCTGAGGTAAGTATGGTTCTGCCATAATCCATAAGTTCAGCCACACTCATGCCGTCACGGGCACCTTCCAAAATAGCAGCTGAGATTATGGCAACCGCCTCAGGATAATTAAGTTTAAGCCCACGCGCTCTGCGCCTCTCTGCCACTAGGGCTGCTGTAAAAATCAGCAGTTTGTCCTTCTCTCGAGGTGTTAGATTCATTTTTTTTCTCCTACGTTGACCATACTCTTGGGGGACATGGAGCAAGACCTGTCACCTCTGTTCTTGTCATCTCCCAAATTTTTACAATTGCTTTTTCTACAGGCTCATTATCTTCAGATAGAAAACGAACAATAAAATAATCATCAGTTATGCCACAGGAGGCTTTGAAATGCTCCTGTGTGCAAAGAAACTCTCTTACCTGCTCGAGCGTTTTCTCTTTGACAGCGTTTGAAATATAGGTTCCAGTATAGGCAAAGCCATTATTTGAACCTTTTGCGTAAAAATCACAGTTTCCGTCAATTCTGCTGCTTTCAATCAGCTTTTCCCTACCGTTGTGCCTTATCACAACAGTGTTGAACAAAAAGCTGTCTGCAAAGGGTTCACTTTCATCTTTCATGCCGCACTTGCTTACATCCCTGAAGATAAACCTGGCATTATCCTCAAGATCAAATACTGTTTTTACAAAGGTATGGGTTCCCTTAAAATAAATATTCTGCGCAGGCAGGTACTCAAAGGTTGAGTTTTTTCTGACTGTAAAATACTGAGTGAACCTTGAAACTGTTCCGTCTGTCTTATAAAACTTGGTGGCACCTGGTGTTGTAACTAATACGCAAGTCCCCTCATCAGCAAGAACATCTACGCTTAAGGAATCACAGCCGGCAATTCCCCCAGG
>JBJEWX010000349.1:0-4637 GCA_051885275.1 Succinivibrio sp.
GATAATACAGCAGTAGGAGGTTACAGATTTTGAAAGCTCAAGCAGGATGGTTTTAAGGTTAACCTGAAAGCCTGAATTGAAACCTTTACGGTTCATATACAAGGCAAGGCAGTAAACACCGCCAAAGCAGAAGAAGGCGTTGACCACATCAAAAAGGCATAAAGCTATAAAGCCTTCTGGAGAAAGGATACTCTGCATGAAAGGCAGAATAAAGTTACCGATATTAAAGCCACCAAGATTGAGCATGGTATAGACACATTTTTTAGGATCTTTACGGGCTATAAAGTAGCCTAAAAGAGGGAAAAGCAGACTGATGCAGAAGGCAAGCGGGATGATAAAGTAAAGCGTTGCCTCAAGATCGATTGCCCCGGATGTGCCTGAGAGGATTGCGCAGGGCAGAGTAACATACATTACTACATAAGAGAGTTCTTTTGCCGAGTTAAGTCCGATTAACTTAAACCGTTTAAAAAAGTATCCAATAAAAAAGATAGCAATAACAGTTGCTGCATTGATAAGTGGCATTGACATAGTATTTTACACATTCTCTAAACTAACGTGTGTATTGTAGTAAAAAATAGACAAATGGGATAAAAAAAATAAGGCGTGGGTCATTAAGAATCAGAATGAAAAGCGAAAAATGGGAAATCGCCCTTCAATAGTGCAGTTAAGTATAATACATTAACTGCACTTAACATGAGGAAGACTTATTTAGAGAGAGTTTTTCTGTTAAGAACAAACAGATCGGCATCAATATCGTCAACAATTTCCTCGCAGGTATTGCCGATAAGCGCAGCCATAACACCGGATCTTCCGGCAGAGCCTATGAATACGAAGCTTGGTTTTAGACTCTGGCAGATCTGAGGTATCACATCATCAGGCATTCCTTCCTTAATATGACAGTTTTCCCTTGGAATATGATGTTTAGCTGCAAACTCATAAAGGCGGTTTTTATGATCTTCAACTACGTTCTGCTCATAGACTGAAGGAGAGTAGTGTGGTACTTCAAGCATTACACTTGGCAGATAGACCGGTGCAGAATTTACAAGATGGATTGCAGATCTGGTCAGTTTAGCCACAATCTGAGCTTCACGCAGCATTGCAAGATTTGAGGCTATATGATCTTTCAGGGTGAAATCGACACAGACGACAATGTTGCCACCATCGCTCACCCCGTGATCTTTTGCGATAACCACAGGTATCTGTGAATTTCTCAGAATATACCAGTCAATTGGGGTAAAGATGATTGAGTCTAAAACGCCGTGATGGTTGGCAGCTTTAATTATGAGATCATATTTGCCACTTTTGATTTCCTCAACTACTGCCTCTCCTACATCGCGGTTTTCAACTACCTTTGGAATAACGGTACTTTCAGAATTGGCTTTGGTTCTGTATTCATCAATTATCTTTTCAAGATGATCAATATAAGTCTGTTCAATATCCTCATGAACAGGTTTTTCTTTAACCTTGTTAAGGATAATCAGATCATATGAATAATCATAGACAACACGCAGGAAAGTGATAACAGCCTTTGGATTAAACTGAGAGATTTCAAGAGCTCTCAAGAGTGCAAGCTGCACATCTTTTTTAGGCTCTGCAACAACTAAGATATTATTGTACTGCTTCATAGTGTATCTCCTAGTTTAAACCGCACGTTTCATTACTAATTCCTTGTATTAACTATAAGATACACTTTGGCAAAAATCATAATAACTCACAAAGATTTGTGAGTTGATAAACAGAATTTTTTTAAATATTAAACAGTTACATTCTAAGTGAGGATGGCTTTATCCTAAGTAAAAGGCATATAAGAGTAAAAATTGCAGCTCCTGCAGTTATACAGACAGCAAGATATACGATAGCCTCTAAGGTAGTCATGGCAATCCACCTGTCAAAGGATGGAATAAACCTGCGAAGCAGGATACACATGACTGCACCAGATACCGCGAGCTTTAAAACAAAAAGGGCCGTCTGAGAGGAAATGGTGTAAATCCTCTTTTTATAGAGGAAAAAGACAAGCAGTGAGATATTGACATGGGCGGCAAGCGCAGTAGACAGAGCCAGTCCTACATAACCTAGAGGCCAGACTAATATCAGATTAAAGACAATGTTCGAGGCAATGGCGCAGATAGAGCATTTTACAGGAGTTTTAGTATCCTGAATGGCTGCAAAGCCCTGAACCATAACCCTGACAAGCATGATGGCGCAAAGGCCCGACACAGAGGCTAGAAGGGAGGCTGAGGAGAGCAGAACATGCTCTGAGGTAAACTGTCCCCTCATAAAGATAACTCTGAGAATAGGCTCTCTTAAAGCGATGATTCCGCACATAGATCCTATGCCTAAAAGGAGAACCAGTCTTACACCCCAGTCTAAGGTTTTTACAAACTTATCCTTTTCTGTGTTTATATCAATTCTTGAGAGGGATGGGAGAATTACTGTAGATATTGCTACAGCAAAGATTCCAATAGGAAATTCAAGCAGTCTGTCTGAGTAGTAAAGATAGGAGATTGCTCCTGTTGCAAGGAATGAGGCTAAAGCAGTGTTAACAATAAGGTTAATCTGACTTGCAGATATTCCCACTATTGCAGGGATCATTAAAGTTCTGATTTTCCTGACTCCCTGATGAGACCAGCCCCACTTTGGTTTAATTTTAATCCCAAGTTTCAGTAAAAACGGCAGCTGCAGACACAGCTGCAGAATTCCGCCTACAACCATGGCATAGGCAAGAATTTCATTTGGATCTGAAAATGAAGGGGCAATAAAGTAGGCTGCGGTAATTAAAGACAGATTAAGAATACAAGGCGTAATTGAGGGAATAAGAAACCTTCCATAGACATTAAGCACAGCGCTGCACAGGGCAGTTAGGGTAATAAAGAAAAGATATGGAAAGGTTATCTTAAGCAGAAAGGAGGCCTCAATAAACTTCTGTCTGTCAGGGGAGTTGTTAAGATAGGCCTCAAACCAGCCCCAGCCGAAGATGGCAGTAAGGACAGGGGAGGCTAGCATACCAATGACTGTGATAACAAGAACGATAAAACCCAGAGTTCCTGCAGTTCTGTTTAAAAGGTCAGGCAGAGCCTTAGGATCATCATTTCTGGTTTTACTCATGACAGGAACAAAAGCCTGAGAGAAGGCACCTTCTGCGAATAATCGTCTGAAAAAATTAGGAATTCTGTTAGCAAAAAAGAAAACGTCAGCACTTAGGGAAGCACCTAAAAGAGAGGCAATGGCAATATCACGAACCATGCCTAAGATCCTTGATATGAAGGTTGCCAGGGCGCTGATGGCGCCTGAACGTAGTAGAACGGATTTCTTATCTGAAGCCACAGTAAAACCTATTGGAATAAAAAAAAGAAAGAATAAAAGGTTATAGGAATTATACAACCGGAGCACATGATAGCAAAAAGTGGACATTGATATAACAGCTAAAAATGTAGAAATAAATTTTCATTTTCATAAAAAATAGTAACAAAAAAATCATATTACAAAAATGTAATAATTTAGCATTGAAGTTTGCAATGCAAGAACCTGTGGGAAAATCTGTGGATTGCGTTGGAAACTGTGGGTAATTTCGATATAAAACAGGTTTGAAGATTGTGGGAAAATAAAAAATTTAATACTTGCATTATAGAAAATAATTTAAATTCAAATAGTTATTAAAAGGATAATAAAGTGGATAAATAAATAGCTAAAACAGGAATAATTTTTAAGTAATTAAAGAAAAAAGCTATTGATAGTAAGGTTAGAAGATACTGATTAAGATTAGTATAAATATTAAAACCCTTTAATATCAGGTAGATATTATAAGCTTAAAGATGATTGGTATATATTATTTAATGATATTACAAAAATGAAACTATACCCTCTGAAAATTTAGGTGTAAGAGAATTGTCGGAAAGTCTGTGGATAAAAAATTTTTTATTTTTTATAAATGAGTGGTGGTAGCAAAAAATAAATAATATCAAGATCATTTTTAAGAATAAATTTATTAAATAACAATAAGATAAAAAATCCACATCTCCCTTTTATTGAGCATATAAAATTGTGGAAAAACCACTTTTAGTTTTCCACAACTGTGGGAAACTTTATTAAAAAAACTCCTAAACAGTGGCAAAATAAGGTGTAATCCCAAAGTTTTCCCGATCAGATTTTTCTGATATAGAAAAAATATTAACAACCTAATAAATATATGTATTGACATATCAGACCTGCAATATATCTTAAAAATATATATAAGAATTTCTGCAAATGAAAATTTATTGAATAAAATACTTTAAATACAGTACGTTAGACTTAAAATTTATTTTCATAAATCTTTTTGATCGGACTTTTTTCTCATAATAATTTCTTTGAATACTTACTCAATTTTTCAGATTATCAAAGTGAATTTTTTTTTATTATTTATTTTCCCAATATGGTTGTGGAAAACTCTGTGGATTGTCGTGGAAATGGTGGGAAAGTCGCAGTTTATACTTGTGGGAAATTAGGGACAGATTTTTTTTATATCGGTTTTTATTATCTTGTAAACCGCATAAATATGCCATTTGCGCTATTTCTGATCTATTTTCATCTTGTGACTATTTTTATATAGTTTTTTTTTACTTTTCCTTTACACTTTTCTTACTCTTTTTATTTTTTCT
>JBJEWX010000350.1:0-4607 GCA_051885275.1 Succinivibrio sp.
TGATTGCTGACAAATCAAAACCAACTCTTCCAGATGAGATTATTCTCAAAGAGAGGAATGAAGCCCGCAGAACTAACAGAATGGCTGAAAGAGATGTTAGAGACTGGCTGTACGTTGAATTTTTAGAAAAAGACATCAAAAACAAGACTGTTTTTAATGCAACTGTTTTTGATATCTCAAGAGGGGGACTTAAGGTTTTCCTTGATGATAATGGAGCAATGATCTTTATTCCGTTCTCATATATTTCTGAAAATAAAGAAGATCTGCTTTTAGCCGGCGATACCGGAGAGGCTTTCGTAAAAGGACAGATGATTAAGCGACTTGGGGATAAGATTACTGTTAGAGTCGTTGAAATAAACAAGGATACACGCTCTATTATTGGTGCACCTGCAGAACCTTTTGGAGGACTTATGCTTCCTGATCCTGAAAAGGTTAAAAAGAACGCTAACTCTAGAAGAACTGTAGCTAGAAGACGTTAACCATTTCAGCTGATAATTTAAGAGTAAGGCGCCTTTTGGCGCCTTCTGCTTTTGCTAACAGGTAATTCCACTCTGTTTTAATAGTGCATCAACACTAGGCTTTCTTCCTCTAAATTCTTCAAAGTTTTTCATTGGGTCAGAAGCTCCACCGCAGGATAAAATAAGATCGGCGAACTCACTGCCTGTATTCTTATCAAATATCCCTCTCTCCTCAAACAGAGAGAATGCATCTGCCGCAAGTACCTCTGCCCACTTGTAGCTATAGTAACCTGCCGCATAGCCTCCGGCAAAGATATGGGTAAAGCCATTTGCGAATCTGCTGTCAGCATACTGAGGTGCCACCGCAACCTTTTGTTTTACTTCATTTAGGATCTCATAAATTCTTCCACCTTTATTTGGGTCGTATTCATGATGAATTCTAAAATCAAACAGAGCAAACTCAATTTGCCTTAGCATAGCCATAGCTGACTCAAAATTCTTTGCATCAATGATTGCCTTGAGCTTTTCCTTAGGTAATGGTTTCCCGGTGTTTACATTTCCTGACAGAAACTCTAAAACTTCCTCTTGCCATGCATAATTCTCATTGAACTGACTTGGAAGCTCAACTGCATCCCATGGAACTCCGTTAATACCTGATACAGATGCGATATCAATTTTGGTAAGCAACTGATTTAAAGCATGTCCAAACTCATGGAATAAGGTAACCACCTCATCATGGGTAAGCTGAGAATACTTTCCATCCACAGGTCTTGAGAAGTTGCACACAAGATAGGCTACAGGTAACTGCAAAGCTCCGTCAAAACGGTATCTGCGTGTTAGGCATTCATCCATCCAGGCTCCGCCGTTTTTCCCTGCTCTTGCATAAAGATCCATATAAAGAGAGCCTATTCGGGAGCCAAACTTATCCTCATATACATCAAAGCACTTGACATTATCATTCCATACTTCGACACCAAGTCTCTCTTTTAGAGTAATGCCGTACAGTCTGTTAGCGCACTCAAACATGCCACTAATTACGACGTTCTCCGGAAAATATGGTCTTAACTCCTCTTCAGAATATGAGTATCTTTCTTGTTTTAATTTCTCTGAATAAAAAGCCACATCCCATGGCTGAAGATCATTACATCCAAAATTTTTTGCGTAGTCTCTAAGTTCATTAACCTCTTTCTCACCCTGCTTATGGGACTTTTTTGCAAGATCTGTTAAAAAACCGATTACTGTTTCTGGTGTATCAGCCATCTTTCTGGCAAGTGAGAGATGGGCATATGTTTCATAACCAAGCAAATTGGCGATTTTGTGTCTTATAGAGAGGATTTCCTCCATTACAGGGGTATTATCCCATTTGCCACCATTTGGTCCGATTTCTGATGCCCTTGTGGTATATGCCTTATACATCTGCTCTCTTAGGTCACGATCTTCACAATATGTCATAAAAGGCAGGTATGAAGGCATCTCTAGTGTAAACACATATCCTTCAAGCTTACGTGAAGAAGCCTCATCCATAGCTAGCTTTTTTGCGCTCTGAGGTAAACCATTGAGTCTTTTGTCATCTGCTAGATGGAGAGTAAAGCCATGAGTTGCATCAAGAACATTGTTTGAAAAAAGTGAATTGAGCTCACTATTTCGAGTCATCAGTTTGGTGAATTCCTTTTTGTCCTCTTCGTTAAGATCAACACCAGACAATTTAAAGTCCTTAATTGAATTTTTAATAGCTTTTTGCTGAGGCAAAGACAACCTTCCAAAAGCATCTGAGGCCTCAATTTTCTTTAAAACCTCAAAATATGGCTTGTACTGACCTGCCCATGAGGAAAACTCTGTTAGAACAGGCAGACACTCCTCATATATTTTTCTCAGTTCAGGGGTATTGTTTACTGATTTTAAGTGAGATACTACCGACCATACTTTTGATAATCTGTCGTCAGCCTCTTCAATTGGAGATATGACATTATCCCAGGTTGGATCTTCACTGCACTTATCACAAACATCGATAATTATGTTTCTGCACTTTTCAATTGCGCTCTCTAGTGCAACTTTTATGTGCTCATTTTTTATCTGAGCGAAAGGTGGCAATCCGGCATAGTTCAGCAGAGGGTTTTCAACTAAATTGTTCATTATCTGTTCCTATCTTTTATTCTTTTGTTAATACCTAGATTTTACACTTTATGGCATGTTTATAACTATAATAGATACCAAAATAGCTATATGTTAAGATCACAGTGTAAAATTCTTCTAGTATGAAAAATTAACGTAGATTGAATAAGCATTTGTTATTCTCAGTTTTATTAAGTGCTTCATTGAAAAATAGTATACATTGCAAATGTCAGATCTAAATAAAAGCATTTTTGTGCAAAGAACCGATTTACTGATAGAGCAGCTATCAAGACTTGAGCTGGATGCTCTTATCATTACCCATGATGATGAATATTTATCCTATGAGCTAAACGATGATCAAGAGCGCATAAAATACCTAACAGGTTTCACAGGAAGTGCGGGTTTTGCTGTTGTCTGCAGAAATTTCAACAGTCAGCTTTTAACAAAAGGCCTTGAGATTGAATCTGATAATGGAGATCAAACATATACCGCAAACAGATCCTGCGCAATTTTTGTGGATGGCAGGTACGTTGTTCAGGTAAAAGAGCAAATTGATGACAGCTTATATCAAGATTTTGATTTTACCAAGGTAAGCCCTAGTCACTGGATATGTGTTGCCCTACCTAAAAATTCAAAAGTAGGCATTGATGTAAACTGCATAAGTTTTCATGAGTATAACAAGATTAAAACAGAGCTTGATGTTTTTAACATTGAACTTGTACCCCTAAGAGAAAATCTGGTTGATAAAATCTGGGAAGACAGACCTGAAGCTGTGGTATCTGATATAACAATCTTCCCTGATGAGTACAATGGTTGCCCAAGCCCTCAGAAAAGACAGCAGATTGCACAGTCATTAAGAGATCAGGATCTTGATGCAACGGTCATATGTGATCCAGAAAGCATCTGCTGGTTGCTGAATATAAGAGGAAGGGACAGAAAGTACCTGCCTATTATCAACTGCAGAATGGTAGCCTATTCTAATGAAGCACTGGAATGGTATATAAACCCTAATCATTTAAAGGATGACAGTATCCTTGACCAATTACAAGAGCACATAGGTCACATTGATATTTTTCCTGAAGACAGATTCGATGATGTGTTAGACAGACTGTGTTCCTCATCATGTACTGTTTATATTGATCCTGATACCACTAATGCCCACATCATGATGAAACTTTATGAAGGAGGCGCAAAAGTAGTAGAGGGATTAGGACTGTGTCAGTTACCAAAAGCCTGTAAAAATCATATAGAAGTTGCAGGAGAATACAAAGCACACATAAAAGACGGAATTGCAATGTGTCGCTTTATATCCTGGCTTGATAATCAGACAAAACTCGAAGTGCCAACAGATAGCGATGATGCGTTTATGCGCAGAGTTGAGGATATTGATGAAAAAGAGCTTGCTGACAGAGCTTTGAGTTTTAGAAAAGTGGAATCTGGTTTTATAGAACCGTCATTTGCCACAATATCAGCACTTGGGCCTAATGCGGCAATGTGCCATTACAACCATGAAAACACTGATAATCCAAGAAAGCTTGGAAAAGACTGTCTGTACCTAATTGATAGTGGTGCCCATTTTATAGAAGGAACCACTGACATTACCAGAACCATTCTAGTTGGGCACCATCTCTCAGATGAGATAAAAAGAATGTATACCCTGGTACTCAAATCCCACATTGCCCTTGCTACCTTGGTTTTCCCTAAAGGAACCTCTGGACTGCAGATAGACGCCATTGCAAGGCGTCCATTATGGGATTGCGGCTTTGATTTTGCTCATGGAACAGGTCATGGAGTAGGTCATGTTCTGTCAGTACACGAAGGACCACAGGTAATCTCATCAAAGAGATCTACAATCCCCCTTGTTCCGGGTATGGTTATTTCTGATGAGCCAGGATTTTATAAGGAAGGTGAATTTGGAATCAGACTTGAGAATCTGCTTGTAGTACTGCAGTGTACTCAGCCTGGCATGCAGCACATGCTGACCTTTTCTCCTCTAACACTAGTTCCTTTTGACAACAGGCTTATTGATAAAAATCT
>JBJEWX010000351.1:0-4573 GCA_051885275.1 Succinivibrio sp.
ATTTATAACATGGAAAAGAGAATTTTATTAACTGAGTGTACTGATGATGTCGGTCTGATTGCAAGGATCACCAATGTGTGTTCTCTGTTTCACTTTAATGTAATCAGGCAGGATCAGTTTGCATCTCATGATGACAACAAGTTCTTTATGAGAACAGTTATTGAAGGTGATTTTTCAAATTCTGATTCTAATGAAACCTTCATAAACACTGTAATAGGAGTTCTGCCACAGGGCGCCATAGTCAGACTCAATGACAACCACCGTCGCCGTTTATGTGTTTTAGTGACAAAAGAATCCCACTGTCTTGGAGAACTGTTACTAAAAACCTATTCAGGTGCAATGAATGCCGACATAGTATGTGTTGCCGGAAATCATCCTACTCTTGAGAAACTGGTTGCCAAATTTGATGTTCCTTTCAAGCTGGTATCCTGTGAGGGAATAACTAAGGAAGAGCAGGAAAAGGCCATGATGGAGGTTATTGACTCCTGCAATCCTGACTATGTGATTTTGGCAAAATACATGAGAATTCTCTCTCCTGAGTTTGTAAATCACTATCCTCTTGGAAAGATCATCAATATTCATCACTCCTTCCTGCCAGCCTTTATCGGCGCTAAGCCATATCTGCAGGCCTATAACAGAGGTGTTAAGATCATTGGAGCCACAGCTCATTTTGTGACAAACAATCTTGATGAGGGGCCAATCATCGAACAGGATGTCATTAAGGTAAATCACCGTTATGATCCTGAAACCCTGGCAAAGGCAGGTCATGATGTGGAGCAGATGGTTCTGATGAGAGCTATCAACAAGGTTCTAGATGACAAGGTCTTTATCCACGGAAACAAGACCGTAGTATTCTAAAAAGGCAACCTTTATGCAAAACCCCGGTAAGTTTAAAAAACTCCCGGGGTTTTTACGTACAAATCAATCAGATGAAGGTGAAACTGATAGATCTATGATGTAAACAGTTATGGAGCCAGGCGTTTTGGTTTTTGCCATACTCCATCTTCAAGATCATAGATAAATCTGTCATGAAGTCTGTTTTCTCTTCCCTGCCAGAATTCCACCTGTCTGAATTTAACTCTAAAACCGCCCCAGAAGTTAGGAAGAGGGATCTCTCCGTTTTTAAACTTCTCCTTCATCTCAAGGAATTTTCCTTCAAGCACGCCTCGAGCTGAAATCAGGTGGGACTGATTTGAGGCCCAGGCTCCTAACTGACTTCCTCTTGGTCTTGAATGAAAGTATTTAAGATCCTGAAGCTTACTCTGACGAACAGCCTCACCTATGAACATTACCTGTCTTTCAAGCATATACCAGGGAAACAGCAGACAGATTTTTGGATTATGCTTTAAGTGTTCTGCCTTTCTTGAACCAAGATTTGTATAAAAGACAAGATCCTCTCTGGTATAGTCTTTAAGGAGAACCATTCTTGAAAAAGGCTGGCCATTCTCATCAACTGTACTTACCACCACACCGTTTGGGTCATAAATCTTTGAATCAATTGCCTGCTGCAGCCATTTTTCAAACAGATCCATAGGATGTTCCGGCAGGTCTTTTTCATCTAATCCGCCTGCCTGATAGCTTCTTCTTAAATCAGCTACATCAATCATTTTTATGCCTTATTTAATAATGAACCAAAAGATATAACAAATCATACTCAAAAAAGCGTGAAGATAACAGTCAAAATCATTATATTATCTGACATGACTTTTTCAAAAATGGTAGAATATGCCATCAGTTTTTTTTGTCCCTAAGAGAGGGACATTTTCGTTATAGCTAAATCAGGTGCTTAAATGAATACTTACCCAAAAACAGCATTGGTCATCAATTGTGGAAGTTCATCAGTTAAATTTGCTATCTTAAATCCAGAAGACGGCTACATCTTTTTAAACGGTATTGCTGAGGCTTTAGGTCTTGAAGATGCCAGAATTTCATGGAAGTTCAACGGTGGTGACAAGACTGAAACCATGCTTGGTGCAGGTGCTGATCACAAGAAGGCTTTAGAATATCTGGTAAGCAATGTTCTGGCAAATGACAAGTCACTTTTAGAATCAATTGTAGCCTGCGGTCACAGAATTGTTCAGGGCGGTGATATTTATTCAC
Organism: Succinivibrio sp.; assembly: GCA_051885275.1. GTDB lineage: Bacteria > Pseudomonadota > Gammaproteobacteria > Enterobacterales > Succinivibrionaceae > Succinivibrio. The sequence continues at coordinate 2,101 of JBJEWX010000351.1, forward strand.
AGCCAACCCTTATCAATGATGAAGTTGAAGAGAATATCAAAAAGGTTATTCCTTTTGCTCCACTGCACAACCCAGCACATCTTTTAGGTATTGATGCTGCAAGAGCAAGTTTCCCAGGTATTCCTCATGTAGCCGTATTTGATACAGCCTTCCATCAGACTATGCCTCCAAAGGCTTTCAGATATGCTATTCCTGAGGACTACTATACTGATCTGCACCTGCGCAAGTATGGCGCACACGGCACATCTCACATGTTCCTGTCCCAGGAGGCTGCAAAGTTATTAGGAAAACCTCTTGAGGAAACAAATCTTATTACCTGCCATTTAGGTAACGGTGCTTCTGTTACAGCTGTTAAGGGCGGCAAGTGTGTTGATACATCTATGGGCTTAACTCCATTAGACGGTCTTATCATGGGTACCCGCTGCGGCAGCATTGATGCTTCAGTTGTATTCTTCCTGTGTGAAAGAATGAACATGACCCCAGATGAGGTTAAAGAGGTTTTAAACAAGAAGTCTGGTATGGCTGCAGTCTCAGGTGTATCTTCAGATTTCAGACCTATTGTTGCAGGTATGAACGAGGGTAATGAGAGATGCCGTTTAGCTCTTGAAATGTACGCCTACCGTCTTGCAAAATTCATCGCCTCCTACTATGTTCCACTAAACGGACACATTGATGCGATTGTATTCTCAGGCGGTGTTGGCGAGAACGGACCTACCACCCGTAAGTATGTCTGCAAAGAGCTTCAGGAAGCCTTCGGTATCAAGCTTGACAATGAGGCTAACTACAAGGCCAAGGTATTCATGGGCGTTGACAAGCAGCTTATTTCAACTCCTGACTCAAAGGTTAAGGTATTTGTTATTGCTACAAACGAAGAGCTTGTTATTGCACGTTCAGCAATGAGCTTTGTCAAGTAGTTGATTAAATTCAGAAATACCAATTAACGAGCAAATATGATAGATTAGATATGTAATTATCTGTCGACATTTGTTCAAACAATCCTCATGCCGACAGTGTGAGGATTTCTTTTTTTAAGAGACTTTATGAATAAAAAAACTCCCGTAATCAAATTAGACCAGATGGATGCCCGAACAAACACCAGCTTTGTTCGAGGGTATAAAAAATTCTGGCCGTTTTTACGCCCTTATCTCTTCTGGGCAGTGTTAGGAGTGCTCTTAACCATACCGGTTGGTGCATTGGATGCTGTGGTGGCATCATTTTTAAAGCCTTTTATGGATAACGTAATGGTGGCTCAGAATTCTGAGTTTGCCTATTATGTTCCACTGTTTATTATCGGATTTACCCTGGTTCAGGGTATCTGTATCTACGCTTCTAATCTTGTAAATGCCTATGTAGGCTCAAAGGTTTCAATGGATATGAAGCTTGCCTTATATAAAAAGCTTCTGCAGTTTGAATCCTCCTTCTTTGACAAGAACACCTCGGGAAGCGTGACTATGAGATTTGCAGGAGATGCAGATTCTGCAACCTCTGGTCTTATTGGTAATTTAAAACTTTTCCTGCAGAAGTTCTTCTCCTCAGTATCTTTGGTGGTGGTGCTTCTGTGGAATTCCTGGGAGCTGTCCTTTATCGCCTTAGGAGTGCTGATAGTTTTAGTTATCCCAATGAAGATAGTGAGAAAGAGGATCAAGCAGATCACACTTAGAAGTCTTAATGCTACCGCTAAGATGGGAACCTCATACTTTGAGACCTATTCTGGCATTAAAATCATTAAGTCCTTTAATCTTCAGGATACCATTTACAACAAGTATAAGGATAACTACCGCGCTCTGTTTGTTTTTGCCATGAAGATTGTTCGTGACACCAACTGGCTTGCTCCTGTAATGCACCTTGTAACAGCCTTTGGTGTGGCAGGTGTTTTATATTTTGGTCTGCATCTGATTGAGATTAAGGAAATTACCGCAGGCGCCTTTGTAGCCTTTTTGGCAGCCCTAATCATGCTGTATACCCCAATCAAGAGTATCGGTAACAACTATATTGCGGTTCAGAACGCACTTTTGGCACTTGACCGTATTGCTGAGCTTTTAGAAGCCCATTCCTACGAACTCAATGATGGTAATGGCACTAAACAGCTTGAATCAATCAAAAAGGATATAAGCTTTGATCATGTATCCTTCTCCTATGATGGCTCAAGAACAGTCCTAAAGGATGTCACCTTAGATGTTCCAGTTGGATCTAAGGTTGCTCTTGTCGGTAACTCAGGCGGCGGCAAGTCAACTGTCTGCTCTCTGATACCCCGTCTTTATGAGGTTGACAGCGGCTCTGTCCGAATTGATGGCGTTGATATCAGGGAATTTTCATTATCATCATTACGTGACAAAATCTCAATGGTATTTCAGGATAACTTCCTCTTTGACGGTACAGTAAAAGAGAATCTTCTATACGGAAAGGAAAATGCCACAGATGAGGAGATTGATTTTGCTGTAAAGAGTGCCTATTTAGATGAGTTTGTAAAGAA
>JBJEWX010000352.1:0-4571 GCA_051885275.1 Succinivibrio sp.
GCATCATCAAGATTTACAGCAACTCTTGATGATGGTACTCTTTCTAAAAACGGAACTTGGCGCTGGCGTACTCTTCCATGGTCTTGTGATAATCAAGATGATCTCTTGTAAGATTGGTAAAACCACCTGCAGCAAAATGGCAGCCGTCAATTCTTCCTTCACATACTCCGATTGAGGAAACCTCAAGGGCGGCATAACGGGCGCCCTGTTTTACCATGCCTGCAAGAGTTCTTTGAAGTCTTACCGCATCTAAAGTGGTATTTGAGCTTTTCTCAAGCTTTGGCAGAAATCCATAGCCTAATGTTCCAAGTACCGCACACTTATTTGAAAAAGAACCGGAAAGCCACTGCGCCAGTAGCTGAGTAATAGTACTCTTTCCATTTGTTCCGGTTACCCCGATAAGAGAGAGTGATGTAGACGGATTGTCATAAAACCAGGAGCAGAACTCTCCAAGATTCTTTTTTGCAGGCAGTTTTATAAAAGGAATTTTCACACTCTTTATCAGCTGCTCATTAGGCTCATTGCCCTGCTCATAAACAATGGCCAGGGCACCGGCATCAATGGCCTTTTGTGCATAATCAAGTCCGTTTACCTTTGTGCCTTTTAGAGCAATAAAGATATTTCCTGCCTTTACATTTCTTGAATCAACCTCAAGATCATTGAACTCTATATCTGTCTCTACCTTTTTTCTAATCCCAAGGTATCTGTAAACTTCTTTTAATGTCTTCATAACCAACCTTAATTCTGTTCAGCAGGAGCTCTGTCCGGCTTTACGTTATACATCTGAAGCGCCTTTGACATCACATCACGGAAAACCGGGCCTGATACTACACCGCCATAAAAACTGCCAGCCTTAGGAGCGCTTATCACTACCACAAGAGCAAATCTTGGATTTGAAATTGGAGCAAAACCTGCAAAGGTGGACATATAATTCTTGCCATAGCCGCCTGCTGTTGCAATCTTTGCAGTACCGGTCTTTCCTGCCACATTGTATCTGTCAATGGCAGCCTTGCCGCCGGTACCTTCTGACACTACTGTCAAAAGAGCCTTCTGCATAGTGTAGACAAGTCTTGGATCTGATACCTGAACGCCCTTTGGAGGATTTTTAACTCTCAGAATTGACACAGGTCGTCTGATGCCACCTGAGGCAAGCGTAGCATAGGCCTGAGTAAGCTGCAGATTAGTTACAGCTATGCCGTAGCCAAAGCCTAAAGTAGCCTTGTCTATTTCAGACCAGAAGGCTCTGTGCTCATTCAACCTGCCTGAGTTTTCACCTACAAGGCCTGAGGAGGATTTAGAGCCAAATCCATAGCGGGAGAGCACGGTTAAAATCTTATGAGGGCCGGTTCTCATTGAGATCCTGGCCATTCCGGTATTTGAGGAGTACTGAATGATATCCTTAATGGTACCGCTCTCCATGAAATGAGAATCTCTGACTGTTTTGCCGTCAACTATAAAAGGCCTGGTGTCAAACACCTCTCTCCAGCTTGTAGTCTTAGCTTCAAGAGCTGCAAGGGCAACAATTGGCTTTACAGTAGAGCCAGGCTCAAAGATATCGGTTACAACCCTGTTTTTGGCATTTGAACTGTCAAAGTATCTGCGGTCATTCGGGTCAAAGGATGGGTAATTGACAAGGGCGAGGATCTCTCCGGTATTAACATCAATGAGAGTTGCCATGCCATTGTCCGCATCATTGGTCTGAACAGCATTCTTTAGAACTGAATAGGCGTATTCCTGCAGGCGGTTGTCGATACTGAGAATAATATTTCCGCCCTGATTTCCTTTTTTAACGATGGCGACATTTTCAACTATGTGGTTGTACTTGTCCTTTTTGGCAAGATTTGTTGAGGCAGTGGAGGTTAGGTAGGAATTAAAGCTCTGCTCTACCCCATATACACCCACGCCCTCTCCATTGAGTATTCCCACAAGATTTGAGTTGATCTCACCTGTAGGATAATGTCTTAAATAGGTATCCTGAAAGACAATGCCCTTTTTGGTAACTGCAGAAATTTTTTTTGCTTTTTCAGGCTCAAGATAGCGCTTTAGATGCGCAAAGCGTCTGGTTTTATCTCCGGTCTTTTTATAAAGCTCCTTTAGATCGATCTCAAGAATCGAGGCAATCTTCCGCATCTTTTCCGGATCGTTATAAACGCCTTCCTCATGAAGGAACTTAGGATCGGCATCCACAGATTTTACCGGAACAGAAATTGCCAGAATTTTACCGTTTCTGTCTGTGATAAGACCTCTAGGAGGCTCATAGTTATAATTGCGGACGACTCGGGCATTACCTCTTTTTATCAGCTGTTCTGGGTGGAGAACCTGGATCCAGAAAAGTCTAAGCAGCAGTCCTGAAAACAGCAATACAATAACAGTCCACACGATGGTAATTCGTGTAGCACTGATCTGCAAACGTCCACTGCCGTCATTTGCGTTAATTAGAGGCATGTTATCTTAAATCTATTACAACTTCATCTTCAGTCTTAGGCTGTACCATATCCAGCTTTTCAATAGCATTCTTGCGGATCACTGAATACTCGGTAAGACTTTCCCGCTCTGATAAAAGAGAAAGCCATTCCTTGTGAAGCAATTCGTTATGAAGGATCATCTCGTTATATTTAACAGTCATTTCTCTTGTGACCTGTACCTGATGAACCTTGAACACCGCTAATGTTGTAACTACAAGGATCAGAACATAGGTAATCACATTTGAGAAAATATCATCAATTATAGCAGGAATCAGAGCCTGTTTTTTCTCGTAGCCTTCAAACAGACTCAAAGAAGGGATCTGAGCATTCTCGCTTAGTTCCTCCACAAGTCTGTCCTCAGGAGACTTTACTCTGATGATCCTCTCCTGGGTAATTCTCTGCACCACAGAAAGCTGACCCATAACCGGACGTGAATTTGGATTTGGTCTGTCGCCAAATCGCGGTCTTCTGTCTTTGTCAGAGAGTTTCTGATCTTCTGTTACTGAAGGAACCGATGGGTTTTGAGCTGTTGGGTAACTGAACTGATTGTCAATTTTTCTGACAGCATTACTCTGTTGCATTTAAGGCAGCCTCTCTAGTCTTGAACAGATCCTCAAGGTAGCACTTCTGGATCTTACGTTAGACTCAACTTCTTCTGAAGATGCCCTGACAGCACCTCCAACCGGCTCCACTTTTGCTGTAGAAAGTCTTAATTTTTCGGCTTCCTCAAAGGTAATTGGAAGACCATTTGGGATCTTCTGTCCCATAGACTTTTCTTTAATAAAGTTTTTTACTATTCTGTCTTCAAGTGAGTGGAAGGATATAACGCATAATCTGCCATGATCGGCTAAGATCTCAACGCACCCCTCCAAAGCTTTCCTGAGTTCATCAAGCTCACCGTTTACCGCAATTCTCAATGCCTGAAAACAGCGGGTAGCCTTATGCTTTGGAGTAGGCTTTCCACCTATTACATTTTTTATAAATTCTGACAGCTGCACTGTTGTCTCAAAAGGAGTTTTCTCTCTCTGACGGACAATGGCTGAGGCAACCTTTGAGGCAAAATTCTCTTCGCCATAGACCTTGAATATATATGCAAGATCCTGCTTTGAATAAGTATTAACTATAGTTTTAGCATCTAATCTGGCACTCTGATCCATTCTCATATCAAGAGGTCCGTCCTTGTCAAAGGAAAAGCCTCTTGACGGATCATCAAGCTGAGGCGATGAAACTCCTATATCCATCAGAATTCCATTAACCTTACCGGTAATACCAAGCTCATCACAGACATCTTTAATATTTGAAAAGGCACTGTGAACTATCTTAAATCTCGGATCTTTAATCTCTTTTGCGCATTCAACTGCGGTCAAATCCCGGTCAAGGGCGTACAGTCTGCCCTTTTCCCCAAGCCTTTCCAATATTTTTTTAGAATGCCCGCCACGACCAAAGGTTGCATCTACATAAATTCCATCCTCTCTGACAGAAAGCCCTGTCAGAACCTCATTTAGCAAGACTGGAATATGTGTAAATGACATAGTAAACCTGTTAAAGCTTTAAACCCTCAAGCAGATGATGTGTAGACATGGATGATGAGGCCTGTCGGAGCAGTTCGTCATCATTGCGTCTTTGTTCATCAAAGCAGCTTTCAGACCATAGTTCAAATTTGTTGTTAAAACCTATCAGATATGCTTTTTTATCAATCAGCGCTACCTGACGCAGCTGCTGTGGCAGCAGCACTCTGCCTGTACCGTCTAACGGACAGAAAACCGCAGAGCCAAGCACAATACGCTGAATTGTTCTGCATAAAGGATCAGTAAGTGTAGGAAGCTCGCCTAGTGATGAGACCACTTTCTCCCATTCTGATACCGGATATATCCACAGACATTTATCAAAAAGTGATCTGGTAATTACAAGCTCTGCCTGATCATTATCAGATACCTCAAAATATTCTCTGTATTTTGAGGGTACAGACATGCGGCCCTTTGCATCAAGTGCAAGAGCTGTTGTACCACTGAACAGTAGCCCGTCAAACATACCTTCACATCCAGAGAAATATTAATAAATGGAAATATCTTCCACTTTTCACCACTTTTTACCATTTAGTTTATA
>JBJEWX010000353.1:0-4447 GCA_051885275.1 Succinivibrio sp.
ATAGCTAAAGCTCCTGACATACTAATGACTCCTTGTTATTTGTTAACTGACTGTTTTGAGTATAGGTCATAATTTGTAAATGATGTTCCATAATTGTATTTGATGCATATTCCTGCTTGATTATGTATTAGTCTTCGTGGAATTTTTGGGGGAGTAGTCTATAAGGACATACAGTATGTTTTCTTAGGACGATTAGAGCCTATAGTCCTAACAGCGACATAAATAGACACTTGTTAAAGGATTTGCAATTACGTCTTGAGAACTGCATATATGAGAATATGAAAAGAGCTGATTTTTAGAGTGTGTAAACAAAAAACAGGAAATTAAAAAAGATGATTTGATTTCTAAAACTGAAAGCTAAGAAATATTTTTTCAATATTGATCTAGATCAAAGTTTTTATCAGATAATAGTATGAGTGAATTAATAATACTTTAGGCAAAACCAGATGTTACTTATTTTTCGATAAGGCAGCATATAAATGAGGATTATCATGAACAACAAGATAGTATTCTTTGGCACTCACAGTTATGACAGACATGCTTTTTCTGACATGAACAGTGAAAAGAAATTTGGATTTGATCTTGTTTACCACAGATCATTTTTAGATCTGCACAATGCTGATGAAACCCACGGAGCCCGAGCTGTATGCATTTTTGTTAACGACAGGGCAGACAGAGCAGTACTAGAAAAATTAAAACAAAATGGAGTTGAGCTTGTAGCATTGCGTTGTGCTGGCTTTAACAATGTTGATTTAAATGCAGCAAAAGAGCTTGGAATTCGAGTGGTTAGAGTTCCTGCCTATTCACCTCATGCGATTGCAGAACATGTAATGGCTCTGATCCTGACTTTAAACAGGAAGACACACAGGGCATATTCAAGAACAAGAGACGGTAATTTCTCACTTCACGGCTTAATGGGATTTGATCTTTTTGAGAAGACTGCAGGTGTAGTTGGAACCGGTAAGATTGCAAGAGTTCTTATCGGGATCTTAAAGGGGTTTGGAATGAATGTCATTGCCTATGATGTATATGAGGATCATGAGTATGCAAAACAGGCAGGTATTGAATATGTAAGTTTAGACGAACTTTACAGAAGATCAGATATCATTTCTTTAAACTGTCCTCTAACAGCACAGAACAAGTACCTGATTAACAAAACTTCGATTGAAAAGATGAAGGATGGTGTAATGATCATCAATACCGGTAGAGGTCCTTTAATCAATTCAGAGGATCTAGTAGAGGGGTTAAAGACTGGAAAAATTGGTGCTGCCGGTCTTGATGTATATGAAGAGGAGCATGACTACTTCTATCAGGATCGCTCCGATCACATCATTACCGATGACAATCTGAGTCGTTTAATGAGCCTTAATAATGTTCTTATTACCTCACATCAGGCTTTCTTCACTCAGGAGGCTATGAACAATATTGTTAATACTACCTTAGAGAATGTAACAGAGTTTTATCAAGGCAAAGAGCTTACCAATGAGGTAAAGGCCCAGTAAATTTGAGTCAGATATGAGTAATATAAGAGAACAGTTCAACAGAGTTTCAGCTGAATATGATAAAAACAGGGAGATATTTATTCCCTGCTTTCAGGATTTTTATGATGGAGCGGCAAAACTGATATCCAGAGCTCACAAGTCCGAAAAAATTCTGGATCTTGGGGCAGGAACTGGGTTGCTAGATATGTTTTTTTATAGATATCAGCCTAATGCACAATATCATCTGACAGATATAGCCGAGCAGATGCTGGATATTGCCAAAGAGCGCTTTAAAGGTCTTGAAAACTTCACCTTTTCAGCAAGAAATTACAGTTCTGATTATGATTTTGAAGGATTCGATACAGTAATTTCTGCATTGTCTATTCATCATTTAGAGGATTCTGACAAACAAAAACTGTTCAGCAATATATACAGAGCACTGCCTTTGGGGGGAGTTTTTGCAAATTTTGACCAGTTCTGTTCAGACAATCTGTCTCTGTCTGAAACCTACGATAAGATCTGGATATCTCATCTTGAGGAAAGTTCTCTTACTGCAGATGATCTTGCAAAGTGGAGGGATAGAAAGAAACTTGATAGAGAATGCAGTGTGCAGACTGAGATCCAAATGATAAAGAATGCCGGTTTTAAATTTTGTGACTGTATTTTCTCATCAAGTAAGTTTTCAGTTCTTTTTGCTCAGAAATAAAAGATTAAAATCCACTATTCTTTCTTTAATCTCGTACTGGTACTGTAAAAAGTTAGAACTGAGTCTTTAATTTAAGTCGGCTGCCTAATTAAGCTGACTTAAATCACATTTGATGATAAATATTTGTAAACAATACGTCAAAAAATGAATCAGCAAATATATTATTCCAAACTAGTTAATTATAATTTACGCGTATAATTAACTAAGCATAAATCTTTATGCTTGGCAAATTATCTTTAGTTTACCAAATAGCGATTTTAGAATAGTAAATATCTGTGAAAGGGATGTAAAGAAAAAAGTGCAGTTTACGATCTTCACTTTGAATTTTCTTTATATGGAAATACGGTATTTTTGTGATGCAATATGCGTTTTTTTTTTTTAGATGCGTTATTTTATGTATCTTTTCTTCAAGATAATTACTTGTCTGATCGATAGGATAGTATAATGAACACCCTAGATGGGATATCGCAAATCGCATCAAGTTAACAATGATAAAAACAATAATTAAGATAATAATGGTAGGATCGGTGTATGAACTTTCTGGCAAAACTCTCGATTACTAAAAAATTCATGGTTGTAACAATAACCTGTATGATCCTTTTGGTAATAATTGCTGTCACTTCAATATATAAATCTGCAAAAGCATCATCATCTTCTGATGAAGTAATTTATAAGATTATGCCTGCAATTGAATCTTTAGGTCTGGTTAACGGTATCTTTAAAGAATTCAGAATCTGTGCGATAAAACTACCGACAGCAACTCCACAGGCAAGAGAGATCTTTTTAAAGAAATATGCACAGGAAAAGCAGAAGATGCTTTCCCAGCGTGCTGTTTTATCAGAAGTTTTAAGTGCTGATCAGATTAACCAGATGTCAAAAATCATCGACAGTTACGATGCAGTTGTTCAGAATGAGCTGTCAGAGGCAGTGGCAAAGGGAAATGTGGCAGAGGCAAATGCTATAATAGCCAGCAAGCTTGTTCCATTAGGAGATGCTTTTGAAGAAACATCAGAAAAACTCAGAGAAGAACTCACAAATCTTTCTGAAAAGCTCTCAGAGGATCTGAAATCTGATGTAAATCCAACCATAAACATTATTACTATAATTCTGGTTATCATAGCTTCGGCAGTTTCACTTCAGTATCTGTCAAGCTCAATCAGTTCAAGAGTGGTGTATCTTGCAAAAATTTCTGAAAAGATAAGTTCAGGTGATTTAACTAGCAAAATCAAATTCTGTGGATATGACGAAATAGGGAGACTATCTCAGGATATTGATAGTGTGCTTAAAAGTCTCAATGGTATTGTTAAAGATATGACAGGAGACTCAACAAATCTTATAGCCTCTTCAGATGAGCTTCACTGTGCTGCAGAAAAGATTAAAGACAAGAGCAATAACGTATTAGACAAGTTAATTACTGTATCTTCAGCCTCTGAGGAAATGGCAGCAACCTCACAGGAGATATCATCTAACTGTTCACTTGCAGCATCAAGCTCAAATGAAACACAGAAAGTTGCCCAGCAGGGCATGAGTGTTGTTGAAACCACAGTAAATGATATCAAAACCCATTCACAAAAGACTCAGCAGGATGCGCAGTTAATTTTGGAGTTGGGTAAGAAAACAGAGGAAATCAACAAGATAATTTCCACAATTGAAGACATTGCCTCTCAGACAAACCTTCTAGCACTAAATGCTGCAATTGAGGCAGCCCGAGCTGGAGAGCATGGTAAGGGATTTGCGGTTGTAGCAGATGAGGTTAGAGCATTAGCTGTAAGAACTGCGGAGGCCACTAAGGAAATCTCTTCAATGATCACAACTGTAAATACAGATGTGAAGGCAGCGAATGAGTCAATAACAGACACAGTATCAAAGATGCAGGTTATTGCAGATAATGCAGGAGCTCTTCTTGAGTCACTAGATGTCATTACCGAAAAGATAGGTGATGTTAATATGCAGATTACCCAAATTGCCTCTGCAACAGAGCAGCAGAGTGGAACTGCAAAAGAAATGTCATCAAATCTGCAGACAATCAAGATACTAACACAAGAAATGGCAGAAGAGTCTGCATCAACAGATACAATTACTCAGGGCTTTGCAGAACTATCAGACAGAATGGTAGAAACAGTATCTAAATTTAAAGTGGAGTAATTTGATATTTCTACAAAAACTCGGATTTTCTAAGTTTTTTATGAGACAGTGAAATCCGAGTTTAGCAAATACACAAAAGCCCTGCCAACAAGGTGGGGCTTATATTTCCTCCCCA
>JBJEWX010000354.1:0-4423 GCA_051885275.1 Succinivibrio sp.
CAGCAATTTCATCCTGAGCCTTCTTCAGGCGCTCCTGCATCATCTGCGCCTGTTTCATCATATTACCCATGTTAAACATGACTGTTCTCCTAAAAAAAATTTTTTGAATTCTAAAATATCTGCAAGTATTTTGCAAACCAGGTTTCTGACAGTTAATCTGTTTTCTGAGCAGTCAGACTGCCTGTTTTATTCGGTTAACTTTTCACGCTCTTTATAAGCTGCATAGCCTTCTCATCAAGATCATAGATCCTGGCTATTTTACTGTCTATCTTCTGGCAAATCTCATTATAAGTGTCACTATCTGCATTTTCCAGACTCTCTACTAGCTCTTCAATATAAAGCATATCCTCTCTTGTTGGTATTGGAACCGGAACCTCTTCAAGCAGAGACTTCAGGATTTTTATAGTGTGGAACTTCTTTTCAAAATAAAACCTTACTGCACTTGAGTTTAAAACTGCAGCCAGGTATGTGGAGGATATGTTTTTAAAATCTGACACCAGCAGATTGCAGCTGTTTAGTGTAAGTCTTCCCTTTTTGTCAACTGCAGCAATCGGATATTTGGCAATAAACCTGTAAACAATCTTCTCAGGTGCTCTATAGTAGTCAAGTGAGGCTACCTGCTGAAAGGAATTCTCCTTGTAGACAATATAGCTTTGAGGGGGATTAATCTTGTAGGGTACAACATCAGTTCCTCTTAGCACTTCTTCACTGTCTGTTACCTTTTGTGTAGTGATTGCTCCTTTATTTGATCCTGTTACAATACCTAAGGCAAACCTGGCGTGGCCTTTTAACTTTACACAATGATCAAGATCATCCATCTTTTCAAGTACAGAGGCTTCCTCGTCTGTGATCTTGAAATTGAAATCTCCCTCACTGCGTTTTCTTCTAACTACGTAGGTTTTGTCCTCTATATTGACGATTACATCGCCTAGGGCACCTTTGTAAGGGGTTTTCTCTAGAGTAAGGATCACACTTGGACACTGAACAGCATGAAAAACCTCTCCTAAATACCTGACTGCCTTTACTCTTGAGTTTTCATAGATGTACTCTCTTACAGTCTCATGGGAGGCAACATTTAAAAGAGCCTCTGGCAGCACAAACTGTACGATACCACCATCTTTTAGCAGATTAAGAGATCTCTCAACAAAAAGATCAGCAAAACAAGGTCTCTGCTTTGCGGCACTTTTCAGAGTTCTTGCATAGCGCTTTACAATCTTTTCATCATCACAGGAACCCCATGGAGGATTTCCCACGATAACGTCAATGTCAGGCAGGGATTTTGTGGTAATGGTATCGCATCTTAACAGATGTGAATTCAGAAGTTCTCTATCGTTACAGTTACCTGAGAGCACAAAGTTGACCCTTGCCAAAGTCACAGAGAATCCATCCAGATCGCAACCGTACAGATCCTCAACTTTAGCTCCTCTTTTTAACAGGCGCAGCAGGAAATTTCCAGAGCCGCAACATGGGTCAAGAAACACCCTACCAGGGCTGACCTGCAGGGTTTCAATTGCCGTATCTGTAAGATTCTGAGGAGTATAGTACCTTCCTGACTGACGTCTTTTTGATAATTCCATCAAAGACAGATAAATAAGTCCTAAGGTATCCTCATAAGGAACAAAATGAAGCCTAAAATCAGGTAGTCTTTTTGAGGCTCTTAGTAATGATGATCTTTTAGTATCAGCCATAAGCTCTTCAAGCAGCCACTCATACTCTGATACATTAAGTTTTCCATCAAGATAGGCTGAAAGGAAGTCATCCTTCTGAGTTGCAGAGATCCTTCCATCATCAATAAGCAACTGTAGGAATGACTCGCACAAAAGTGCTGTTATAGCCGTTGAGGTTCCGGAGAAACCACTGACCAGCATTGAAACTGCCTGATGATTTGGAGAAATGCGTGAAACATAGTTTACATACAGTTCACGTCCCTTTAAGGCACTTTTATTTCTTCTTGATCTTAATTCATCTCTTTCACCTTTGCGAAGGGATGAAACCAGCTTTTCTATATGACTTCTTAAAAAGACAAGCTGTCCATCAGCGGCAGCTGCAAGGAAATCCTCATCCTGAGAGTCTTTTTCCTCAACTGTACTTAATTTTCCAAGTCTCACCCAGTTGCGACAGGTGGCTACAGAAATCTCAAGCAGTCTGCAGGTCTGAGTTAAACTTATATATTTAGACTTGTTCTTCTTTTTTTCAGCCATTTGTAACCTTTTAACCAATCAGGCATATCATTATGACAGACCTCATACCCAAAGCCGCAGGATAATATGGTCAATAGAGCCTGACATAGACTTTTTTTTAACCTTAATGACACTCAACTTAGGATATTCATACGAAAAATAGCTCCTAAGCGTGACAGGACAAAAAAATCTGCAAACGAAACGGGATATAAACATCCAGCTAAAAGCAATCAGACTTTTTTAAAGTGTGTCTTATGACAGAAAAGCAGTCCTATAAGAGTGTATACGGATCTATTTCATATATTTGATGCAAAAATATTATCACAATTTAGGTAATATCTTTTACTAATTAATATACAAATATTTTTTTGTTCTTAATATTCAAAATGTTATTTAATAAAAAATTTATTAATAAATTTCTAAAATTACCGGTATTTTTTACTTTATACTGTTTTGTGAAGATCAGGATAAACTAAAAACCTGCTTTGGCACAGTATGGTAAAGACTGTATCAAACCTTTGTGATATTATGCTTTTATGAATGCATCAGAACTAAAAAAATTAAACAGCAGATCTTTAAGTCATATTGCCAGATCGCTATATATTCTTCTCCTTAGAAAAAAAGCAGAACAGAATCAAAACATAATTGACTTAGTTGAGATTGCAGATTACCTGTATTCAGACTCTAAATATTTTAAAACCAGCTCTAGCCTTGAACTTGCTATACTTGTTCTAAATGAATTAGAATCTCAGGGTCTTGTTGCCAGAGCCTCAGACTGTTCTGATGCCTCCTGGCAGGGTTGCACTTTTACCCTTCCGCTTTTTATAGAAGACAGCAGAGATCTTCCTAGTATGCCATTTAGTATGAAAACCTCCTGGAGACCCTCCTCATCTTTCGCTCAATGCTGTGTTCTATGTGGTCTTTCAGATCCTTCCTTCACGCAAAGCGAGCTGACCGCTTTTACCTCCTACTGGGCAGGTCGGCATGAAATGAGAAATCAGATTGCATGGGAGCGAGCCTTCGCCTTAAGACTGCTCAAAAGCAGAAGTGCTCAGATAAAAAAAGCAGCTGGAAAAAGTAATCTTGAGATAGCCGATGTAAAAACTAATGATCCAAATACTACCTGTGAATACGGTTCAAAAGATGCAGCATTATCCTCTGACATTAGTCAGGCTGAAACTGATAAAGACAATAATAAAGACAATTTAAGACGGGAACAGGAACTGTTTGAAGAACAGCTGAGATCCTTATTCACCCAAAAGAGCTAACATCCTAACCTTAATTATTAGATTTCCGATCAGGAAGAATAAACAGGGATACTCATGAATATTTCATTTAAAAACAAAACACTTAATCTTGATACACCTAAAATCATGGGAATTTTGAATGTGACACCAGATTCCTTTTCTGACGGTGGCAAATGGAATAAGCCTGACAGTGCACTTAAACATGCTGCAAGAATGGTTGATGAAGGTGCCAGCATTATTGATATTGGAGGTGAATCCACAAGACCTGGAGCCACTCCCGTATCAGTTGAGGAGGAGCTTGAGAGAGTTATTCCTGCAGTAGAGATGATATCAAAGGAGCTTGATGTAATGATTTCAATTGATACCTCTCAGCCTGCCGTCATATCAGAAGCAATAGCCAGTGGTGCACATATCTGGAATGATATCAGAGCTCTAAGACTAGATGGTGCTCTTTTAACGGCTGCAAAGCTTAAGTGCCCTGTTATCCTTATGCACATGCAGGGAAATCCTAAGACCATGCAGATTGATCCTCACTATGAGGATGTTGTGTCTGAAGTTAAAAGCTTTCTTGTGCAAAGAGCCGATGACGCCCTGAAGGCAGGAATAAGTAAGGAAAATATAATTCTGGATCTGGGCTTTGGTTTTGGTAAATCAGTTACTCATAATTACAGACTTCTTGATCACATGCAGGATTTCGTAAAATTAGGCTATCCAGTTCTCTCTGCTCTCTCAAGAAAATCAATGATTCAGGCTGCCTGCAAGGTTGATGAGGCTGAAAAGAGAGTAAGCGGATCTGTTGCAGGAGCTTTGCTAAGTATTGAGAGAGGGGCTCAGTTAGTCAGGGTTCATGATGTAAAAGAAACCCGTGAGGCATTTGATGTCTATAAGGCTATGCTAGAATCACGAAACTGACGGGATATCCTCCCCATTTGAGAAGTGGAGGAGCTCTGCTCTGTTATATGATTTTTAGAGACTGCATCCTGCAGGCAGCAAAAT
>JBJEWX010000355.1:0-4345 GCA_051885275.1 Succinivibrio sp.
CCTTCAAGCAAGATACCCAAAAGCAGGATCACAGCTGCAACCGGCAGAAACAGAAATCTTCTTAAAGCTGTAAGGGCAATGGCACCAGACATGATGTAGAGCAGAGCACTTATAGCTCTAACTCCTGCAAGAGGCGCATAGTTTTTCAGAGGTCCCTCTGTGCAGCTGTAACCTGAATAAAGCCATGGGAACCCTGTGAACAGAAAGCCTGTTACAAAATCTGCAAGTATAAAGGACAGGGGCATGAAGCATATGATAAAGACAGCTTTTCTGCCTTTTGACATAGCAAAGGCAACAGTATTTAAAACAGCATAGGGGAGTGCTATATAAAATATTGAAAAAAACACAACTACCGTATTAGACAGTAAAGGTGGCAGCTGTCCAAAGCCCTCCATCACAAAGTTAAGCCAGTTCAAAGAGACAGTCGCAAAGACAGCAAAATAAGTTAGGGTTAAAAAGAATACCCTTTTTCTGCTCTGGGATACTGACAAAAGCATCATCAGAAAGGCAAAGGCAATGACAGCTGTAGGCCAGATGGAGACAGGTGCAATTGATAATGAGTAAAAGGCACCTAAAAGCGCAGCGCTTATAAACGATCCTGCTTTGCTGTTTACAAGTCTTAAAAGTCTTGCTCCATCAAGTGCATTCATCAGAAAAACTATCAGTCTGAACATAAAAATCTCAATACTATTTTTAAGTTAGGCCTCATTTATTACTGAGCCTTATCCTTTTTTATATGCATTTCCAAAAGCGAAACCCTAGTGTCACTTGCTTCTATTACTTTAAAACAGAAGTTTTCAATATCGATGGATTCACCGACTTTTGGAAATTTACCTAAGACATGGATAACAAGTCCTGCGATGGTATCAACATCTGCAAGCTCTGCAATATCTGATTCAAAGAACTCGTCAAAGTCTTCAACAGGGGTTAGCCCATTGATGGTGTAAGAACCGTCATCCTTGTTCCTGATGATGTTTTCTGAGTTTACCTGAGTGTCGTATTCATCATCAATATCACCGACAATAACCTCAAGAATATCCTCAATGGTTACAAGTCCTGACACCCCGCCAAACTCATCTACCACAATAGCTATGTGGAATCGGTTCTGCTGAAATTCCCTAAGCATGGTGTTTACTTTTTTTGCCTCAGGAACTATTACAGGATTTCTTAAAAGACTTTTTATTCCGCCTTCGATTTCTTTTAATCCGCTGGTGTAGGGAATAAGATCTTTTGCAAGCAGAATTCCTACCACATGATCTTTGTCTGTACTGATAACCGGATAGCGTGAATGTCCATGCTCAAAAACAGTTCTGGCAGCCTGCTCAATTGTGTCTGTAACATTGATGGTGATGATATCTGAACTTGGGATCATGACATCAGAGACTCTAAGTCTGTTGATGTCAAAAATTCCCTGGATCATATCCTCGGTATCCTCGTCTATGACATCGTTCTCTGAAGCCTCATGGATCACCTGCTCAAGTTCGTTCTGATTGGCAGGCTCTCCTTTTTTTGAGAATAATTTTGATAAAAAGGAACTGTGTTCTTCCTCGTGGTTGTCGTTCATTTCCGATCCTGTATTGTTTATCTGCTTTATAACATTATGTTTTGTAATAAAAAGAATTATCTTTTAACCAAAGTTTCTATTCATATGGATTTTTAAAACCAAGCTTTGCTAATGCCTTGATTTCAAGACCTTCCATAACCTGAGCCTCATCATCTTCAATATGGTCATAGCCTATAAGATGAAGACAGCCATGGATTATCAGATGACAGAAATGCTCCTCAAGTGTCTTGTTCTGCTCGCTGCACTCTTTTAAAAGCACCTCTTTGCAGATTACAAGATCACCGATAAATGGCATCTCCTCAAGACCGTTAGGTGTCTCAAAGGGAAAAGACAGAATATTAGTTGGTCTGTCCACATGACGGTAGGTATTGTTCAGTTCATGAATTTCTTCACTTGAGACAAGTCTTACGGTAAGTTCGCAGTCGGTATCTCTGCCGCCTAGGGTAAGGGCTGTTGAAGCCCATAAAGTCATCTTTTCAACTGACGGATAATTTGACTCAGTCTCATCAGTTGCAATTTGCAGATCAATATCTACGTTCATGTTAAGTCTCTTTGCAAAATGTTTGTTCAGCCTGTTTTTCTGTCTTCTGAGCCATTTCCTTTTCATAGGCATCATAGGCACTGACAATTGCAGCAACTACCGGGTGGCGGACAACGTCAGAGGCTTCAAAAAAGGTAAAACCAATCTGAGGAAGATCCTTGAGAACATAAATGGCATGCTTAAGACCTGATCTGATGTTTCTTGGCAGATCAATCTGGCTTGGATCACCTGTAATCACAGCATGAGAATTAAAGCCTATTCTGGTTAAAAACATTTTCATCTGCTCAACAGTTGTATTCTGAGCCTCATCAAGGATAATAAAGGAATCATTGAGAGTTCTTCCTCTCATATAGGCAAGCGGAGCAATTTCAATGATCTGCCTTTCAATGAGCTTTTCAACCTTTTCAAAACCAAGCATTTCAAAAAGAGCGTCGTATAAAGGTCTAAGGTAGGGATCAACCTTCTGTGACAAATCACCTGGCAGGAAACCTAACTTTTCTCCTGCCTCAACTGCAGGACGGGTTAGAATAATACGTCTTACTTCATTTCGCTCAAGTGCATCAACTGCAGCTGCTACTGCAAGATAGGTTTTTCCGGTTCCCGCAGGACCTACACCAAAGGTTACATCATGTGAGCTGATATTTGCTATATAGCCTGACTGATTTGAAGTTCTGGCCTTGACAAAACCTCGCTTGGTTTTGAAGTTGCTGGCCTTGTAGTAGAGCGAATCAACTGAGCCTTTGTCATCTTTGCCTGAAGAGCTGTATTCTTTATCGTCACTCTCAACGTGAGTAAATTCAGTAATAGCAAGATGAACCATGTCCGGGGTAACCTCAGATGGTTTTTTAGCCCCCTTGATTGGAGCTGTATCAATGTAAAGGCTTTTTAGAAGCTTAGAGGCCTTTTTAACACTGCTCTCATTTCCTGTAATACGAAAATGTGATCCGGTGTAGGTGATTTTTACACCTAATCTGTTGTCAATCTGCCTGAGGTTTTCATCCTCAGGTCCTACCAGATAGGCAATTCTGTCCTTGCTTTCCGGTTCTAAGTTAAAATCAGTCTGAAATGTGTTATTCATTGATTAGCTGACCTTTTAAAGTGTGGGCAACAACAGAGGTAATTTTTACGTTTACCATTTTTCCAATAAGCGAGGATGGCCCTTTAAATACGACAATACGTCCTGATGAGGCTCGTGACTTAAGCTCATTGTCATCCTTTCTTGAGGTTCCCTCAACAAGACACCTCTGAGTTGTGCCGATAAATGCCTGTGTATATTCTGTGGCAAGCTCCTCAAGCCTGTTCTGAAGTCTGTAAAGACGCTGCATTTTTTCTTCTTTTGAAACAGGATCATCAAGAAGGGCTGCAGGTGTTCCAGGACGGACAGAGTAGACAAAGGAGAAACTCTGATCAAATCTGACCTCATTTACAACTTTCATTGTTTCTTCAAAGTCTAAAGCAGTCTCTCCCGGGAATCCTACAATAAAATCTGAGGATATATGCACACTTGGACGGGCGGCTCTTAGCTTTTTAGTCAGTTCTATGTACTCTTTTGCACTATAGCGTCTGTGCATGGCTTCTAAGATCCTGTCAGAGCCTGACTGAATAGGTACATGGATAGAATCTGATATCACATCAAGATCTTTTATGGCCTTAATAATGTCATCGGTAAAATCCATAGGATTTGAGGTGGTAAAACGAATACGCTCAACTCCAGGGATAGCTGCAATCTCATAGAGTAATGAGGCAAAAGAGCAGACTGAGCCGTCTTCGTTGAGGCCATGATAAGAATTTACATTCTGACCTAAAAGGTGAATTTCCAAAACTCCATTGGCTATGTGACCTACGCATTCATCAATGATATCCTGCACAGGGCGGGACTGTTCCTCTCCCCTTGTATAAGGCACAATGCAGTAGGTGCATTTGTTTGAGCAACCTTCCATGATGGTGACAAATGCGCTTGGACCGACAGGGCCTGCCTCAGGCATGAAGTCAAACTTGTCAATGGCATCAGCTGTAACATCTACAACAGCTTCACCGCTTGCTGCAAACTGTCCAATCATATTTGGAAGTCTGTGAATGGTTCTAGGTCCGAAAATTACATTGATACTTCTGTCAAGCTCCAGGATTTTTTCTGCAAGTTCAGAGCCTACACAGCCACCCAGGGAAATTATGGTGTTCTTGTTAATATCACCTGTATGTCTCCAGGAGGCTATCTGATTGAATACCTTGTCTTCAGCCTT
>JBJEWX010000356.1:0-4335 GCA_051885275.1 Succinivibrio sp.
TATAGCGATAGTTTTTTCCTTTTCCCCTGCTTTAACAAAATTAAGAACTTCTGTAGCAGAGGAAGAGGAAAATGGCAGAAAAAATACTGATAATTGATGATGACGCGCTGAATTTGAAAATGGCAGATTGATTGATAAGAACAGCTCCTTTAGAAAGTATTCTGGTGTTTTGGAAAGTATGAGAGATTACATAAGGTTCATAAAGGAGAATCCTCGTTACGAAAAAGCAGTCGGTAAGAGCTTCTCTCCGGATGAGTATTTTGAGGAAATCCAGAACGCAGGATACGCAACACATCCTAATTACGCTGACAAACTGAAAAAAATATCTCGTAAAATTGCATTTATGGCATACAAATAGCATATAGAAAAATGAAGAGGAAAAAAGGCAGAAAATTGCCATAAAGGGGTCATGATATGTCAGTCGATTTAATTCTTACAGGTAAATACGGTGTTCTGAACAGTCAGAAGCTGCTAAATGCAACATCTAACAACATCAACAACGTAAATACTGAGGGTTATATCCGTAAGGAAACTCTAACTTATACATCATGTGTAGACTGGGGTGTAGGAAATACCTACACCAGACGTATCTATGATCAGTATGTACAGCGTCAGTTATTTACCGATACTGCAAACAAGGAATACTATTCAGCCTATAAAGAAGGCATGGATACAGCTGACAAGGTTCTGTCAGATTCAACCATGTCTATAGCCAACGCTGCAACCTCGATGTTTGACAATCTGTCAACCGCAGTTAACAACCCTACCTCTTCAGCAAACAGAGCTGCAGCAAAGGCCTCTATTGAGAATCTTGTAGAACGTGTCAACTATGCCAACGATCTGATGTTAGATTCTCTTAATACTGTCAACAATCAGATTTCTGATGATGTAAATGACATCAATTCTCTGACACAGGCAATCTGTAATATCAATGGCGAGATCAGATCTTTGAGCATCAGTGATAATGCCACAAACAATGAAATCTACATGCAGATGCTTGATGAGCGTGATCGTCTCATCGGAGAACTGTCTCAGTATGTAAGCTTAAATGTAAAAGAGCAGCAGGATGGTGCTTATGAGGTTTATATGGACTCAGGCATGCTGCTGGCAAATGGTGACGTTTATGCCCAGCTGTCTCAGGAGCAGTCCTCATATGACGTAACAAAGAGCGACATTTATCTGACATACAAGAGTATATATGATTCTGGTAAAGATCAGAGCCATGTAAAACTCAACCCAAATACAATCGGTGGCTCATTAGGTGGTTATCTTAATTCAACAACCGAGATCCGCAATACCATGCGTGAACTGGGTAAGACGGTTGTAGCCTTAGCTGATGCATTAAATGTACAGAACAAGGCTGGCTTTACCTTAGAGGATATAGCAGGTGACAACCTGTTTACCATTCCTGGTGGTTATGGTAGAACCACCAATAATGATGACAGTATCTACTTTTCATTTAATGAGGGACAGGGCTCAAACGTACAGGGATATTCCTTCCAGGTATCATTTACAGATGGTGACTTCCATCTGTACAGGGTAGACGGGGACGACAACAAGGTTGACATTACAGCCCAGATTGCAGCTCCTGCAGGAACAGATACTTCAGTAAGACTTGATGATTACGGTATCACCTTAACCTTTAACAAGACTATTGATGAATTAAAGACCAATAAGACAAGTTTTTATGTGCAGCCAACACTGATGGTGGGATCTCAGCTTGAGTCTAACATCACCAAACCTGAAGATCTGGCTTTCTCATCTGCTGTTAGAACTCGCACTTCCTCAAACAATCTTGGAAATGCAACCATCTCACTTAGCAGGTGTTCAAACACAGGTACAAATTACGGTGTTTCAGTTGACCCAACCACCAAAAAGCCTGTATTTAATGCTGGTGCTCCAACTACTATCAGAATTGATGATGCAGGTAACTATGTTATCTATGACAATGACGGAAACATTCTGGGTAGAGCTCCTGCAAGCTGCAACGGAACAAATGTTCTGGCAAATGCAGTTACTTATGATGCACTAGCTGGTGCCTATACAACAACTCCATTAAAAGACTATGGCTATGACGTATCTGTTACAGGTACTGTAAGAGAGAATGACAGCTATACCATAGAAATCAACGATGGTGGACAGGCTGATAACACCAACGGAACAGCTCTTATTCAGATAAGAAATGAAACTATTACCAGAACAACCGGATCATCAAAAACCACAACCTTTAACGACGGATATGCAAATCTGCTGGCAGAGCTTGGAGCTTCAATTACAACTGCTGCTGCAAATGAGGAAGCAGCTGCTGCAAAACTTGATCAGACAACCAAGCTGTATCAGTCTGATGCTGGTGTAAATTTAGATGAAGAGGCAACTAATCTTCTGATGTATCAGCAGTCATATCAGTCATGTGCAAAGATCATTGAAGCATCACAGACAATCTTCAATGCTCTTTTAAATTCATTCTAGGGAGGAACTGGTAAATGAGAATTTCAACAACCATGCAGTTTACCAGTAGCTTAAGTTACATTCAGAAAGCTAATACTTCGGTAGACTCTGCATCAACACAGTATTTAACAGGTCAGAAGTTTCAGACAGCCGGTGATGATCCTTCGGGAATGGCTTCAAAGGTTAAGTATGAGAGTGCTATTGCGGCCTATGATCAGTTTGCAAAGGATGGAGGTCTTGCAAATAACACTCTGTCTGAGGAGGAAACCTCATTAAAGTCAATGTGGGATGCTTTAGCTAGCATCAATACCCGACTCATACAGTGTGTTGACGGATCAAATGATGATAACAGCCTCAAGGCATTAGCAGCTGAGATCGATCAGACCAAAGATCATCTGTTTGACCTTATGAACACCCAGAATACGGAAGGTGAGTATATCTTCTCAGGAGCACGAAGCGATGTTCCAACCTTTACTCTGACATCTGACGGACACTATATATGTCAGGCTGACGGTTCAACTAGAAGTGTGCTGGTTTCTCCTAGTGTAACTGTACAGGTTTCAGACTCAGGTCTAGATATTTTTGAAAACTGTAGAACCGCAAACTCAATGACCGTAACAGGAACTCCTGCAATAAAAAGTGCAGTGATTTCCTCCTATGGCGATTTTAGTGACCTTTACGATACTTATAACATTCGCTCTGGTGTGAGTGAACATCTGACTTTAGAGGTGAATGACGGTGTATTTGAGTTAAAAGATCCTGCAGGTAATACCCTTGAGACAGGTGATGTTGATCTTGAAAACGGCACTATTGCTGTAAAGGGAATGGAATTTACACTGCCTGATGAGCACTATGTTGGTACTGTTGACATTCAGTTAGATGAACCAAATACAGACAACATTCTTAATGTGTTAACAGAGGTTGTTAATATTATCAATGATCCTGCAGTAAGCAACACAGACAAATGTGCGGCAATTGCTAAGGCTCAAGAGTCAGTGACAATTGCAATGAACCGTTATGACTCCTACAGAGGAGAGATAGGTGCAAGGCAGAACACCATTGAAACAGTGCTTGAATCTAATGAATCATTATCTCTGATTAAGACAGAATCAAAAGCAAAGGTTTCTGAGGTTGATACTTTTGAAGCTGCCTCTGAGCTGATTCAGTCTCAGAATCAGCTGGCTATTTCAAGACAGGTTTACAGTATGCTTTCAAAGCAGACATTATTTGATTACATATAAAAACAACAAAGTGAGAGGAAAATATTATGATTAACTTAAATACCAATGTATCAGTAGCCACTGTTAACAGTGTTCAACAGAATTCTACGGTTGTCAGAAATGAGATTAGTCAAAACAGTCAGGTTAACACAGGCGCTTCAGCAGTAGTTGATCTTCAGACAAAGAACCTGGCAAAGGAAGAGTCAGGCTCCTTTAAGGTTGATTCAGTAAATGCTAAGAATGTAGTTGCTGATATTACAGCCATGCTCGGCTTGTCAGGGGCATCTTCTGTACAGGCAAATCTCAATGGTTTTGATGCTGCAAGTCTTCTGTCATGATTATCTTGTCTGATGTGTTTTAGCTTGCGTAAAACACATCAGAGATAAATTTACTCATAGCAAAAAAAATTTTAAATTATTTTTAAAGTTTTGAATTTCTCTTTCCGATAAGAAAGGTAAGAGTGAAGAGTAGTAGTACTTTTCAGGAGAGAAATTGTTATTAACCTCTCATGATAGAGAGGAGGCTAGCTATGAGCGATATTACTATTACTAAAACAATGTCTTCATTAGCTAATCAGACTTTTGTGGCTAGGGCAGATAGCTCAAAAGAGGGTGAGTCTAAAGAAGATAGGAAGACTGTTCAGTCTGTGTCTGGCAATACAGATAAT
>JBJEWX010000357.1:0-4288 GCA_051885275.1 Succinivibrio sp.
AGGTATCCGGCAGGTCGAGAAATTCCACCACATACTGATCAAGGAACGGATTCTGCTCTGAGTGCAGCGGTTCCGGCAGCAGTTTGCTCTTGGAAAGCATATACCGCTCATAATAACCGCTGTCCATCTGACGCTCAAGCTGACGGGAACTGTATCGCTCCTTGACAGCAAGGCGTATATAAAATTCCCGTTCTTCATCACTTTTGCTACCGGACATGATGAGCAAATGATTTGTCCAACTCAATTGTGTCAGCAGTGCTGACACTTTTTCGTTATCGGCGTAAGTCTCGTAAAACTGCTTCATACGATAAAGCCCACGCCGATTAAAGCCCTTGATGCCGGGGAATTGGCGCTGAATGTAATCGGAAAGAGAAACAATATATCTGTCACCATAGTTTGCTTCTTTCGATTTTTCGGATAAAAACTGCCCTACACGCTGATACATGAGTATCAATTCCTCATTTACCTTTCGATAAGCGTTATCACGGGCTTCTTCTATTATCTGCGCTATTTCAGCGAACGTATTATCAAGTTCGTTCATTAAGAAAACCTCTTTCTTGAATTGTGCCAGCAATGCTGACACTTTTTATTTTTACTTTTCGTCCGGTACAAATTCCACGACATCATCCAACTTGCAGTCAAGTACCCGGCAGATCTTCTCCATCGATTCCAGCGAAACATAACTGTTGTTTCTCAGTCGTGTTGAAATATTGGCGCTGTAACCGGCCTGCCGCTGCAGATCAGCTACCGAAATATCTTTATCTATCAATAAGTGAAATAGTTTCTTGTAGCTAACAGCCATGAATACACCTCCATATGCGTGTCAGATATCATAACCAAACAACAAATTGATTATTTCACGAAAATGTGATTTTTCAAGCTGTTCTAAGGATCAATCCTTCGGAGCAGCTTATTTTTTTGACTGTTTTCGTCGATCGTCGCAGCTGACTTCCATTGAAAAATGAAAAAGGTTTTGAAATCTTCCGCTCAAAATCACCTTTCATCTCCAGTGGGAATTGAGGAAAGAAAAAATGCCTCGGCCTTCGTCAAAATCACCTTCTCGCCTCCAGTTGTAAGTGTAAGAGGAAAACGATTTTTCAAAACCGTCAGATTTTGCCGTCTGCCAAGGCTACCCATTGGAAAGGAAAACCTCTCCGGAAAGGATGAACACAGATATGTATGAAAAGCTGCCACAGGAATTAAAGGAACGAGGCTCCTTGGGAGCTGCTTTTTTATTTTCTATTTGAACAAAATGTCAGCTATACTCAAATATACCAATGATGTTTTGTTCTGGTCATACATATGAAAATCCTAGTTACTGGAAGCTCTGGATTTATTGGACAATCCTTATGCCGATACCTGCTTTCTTTAAATCATGAAGTTTTGGCTTATTCTCATACTAAAAGCCGCAATCAGCCTAATGTTGAAGGGATAATGAAGCTCTATTCAGACAGTATCTTTCCTCCTGTTGATGCTATCGTTAATCTTGGAGGGGAATCCATCTATAAAAGAAGGCTCTCCTCATCAAGGATAAAAGAGATTTCAGCTTCAAGGATCGACCTTATAAAACTGCTAAAGCAAAAGTATAAAACTAACTTTCCTATGATTTTCATACAGGCGAGTGCTACAGGTATTTATGCTAACGGTAATGATCTTAATGAAAAGTCATCTTTAAAAGATGATACCTTTGCAGATATTTGCAAAGCAGTTGAGGATGAAGCACAGGCAGTAAAGACATTAAATAAAGACTGTCATGTGATCTTAGCCCGCATAGGAGTAGTTCTAGGTTCAGGAGGAGGTCTCTTTAGAATCTTACAATTTCTTCCAAAGCTTCATTTTTTCAATGCAGAAAACTGCGTTCCATATATAAATCTTGATGATTTAATTCATGCTTTTGTCTTTTGTATCGAAAACCGACTTGAGGGAGTTGTCAATATGTGCTCTCCTGACTATCTAAGCTTAAACAGTCTTTTACAGATGAGCCATCTAAAGAACACCTTCCTTCCAACTTTGTATCTGCCTTTATTTATACTTAAATTAGATAAAAGAGGAAGCCTGATGCTGGTCAATCAGAGGCTAGAACCTAGTGTGCTAATGAACAATGGATTCAAATTTCAATAATAATTACAATCGTTTACAACAAACTATATATCTTTTAAAATCAAAGTGTTATATAAATTTAATTAAAATATTTTGCAATATTGCTATTTTCCTGAATTTTTTGTCATATAATTAAATGAAAAATAGCTGTCAATTCACTTTTACAAATACATCAATCAAACAGTTTCGGGGTTTCATTATGCTTGAAGAACTAAAAAAGGCAGTCTGGAAGGCTAATTTGGATTTACCTAAACACGGACTTGTAACTTTCACCTGGGGAAATGTTTCTGGTATAGACAGAGAAAGCGGTCTTGTTGTCATTAAACCTTCAGGCGTAGATTATGAAACCATGAAACCTGACGATATGGTTGTAATTGATCTTAAAACCGGTCAAAAGGTGGAAGGAGATCTGAATCCATCCACTGACACACCAACTCATCTTGAGCTTTACCGTGCGAGCGACAAGATAGGTGGTGTAGTTCATACCCACTCAAGAAATGCAACCTCCTTTGCTCAGGCTGGCATTGATATTCCTGCACTTGGTACCACAGGTGCAGATTACTTTTATGGGGCAATTCCTTGTACCCGACAGATGACAAAAGCTGAAATTGAAGGAGAGTATGAGCTTGAAACTGGTAAGGTTATAGTTGAGACTTTTAAAAACAGGGGTATAAAACTTGAGGATGTACCTGCCTGTCTTTGCTACTCCCATGGACCTTTTACCTGGGGCAAATCACCTGACAATGCTGTATATAACGCTGTTGTTCTTGAAGAGGTTGCATATATGGCCTACCATGCTCTGACTCTAAGGTCAGATTTGAAGCCTATGCAGCAGGAGCTTCTTGATAAACATTATTTAAGAAAGCATGGTGCAAATGCCTACTACGGTCAGACAAAGAAACTCTAACACTCTGTTAATTCAATAGTTTCACTCTTTAATGCTTTTTGTTTTATGCCTGATGTAAATGTCAGGCTATTTTTTTGAATTTAAAAGGCCTGTTACAGAATATCTGCAACAGGCCTTTTACTTACTGCTCAATCTTTACTCTTTATCTAAACTGTCAGCAAGTTCCTCAACCGATCTGTGATTTCTTAAATATGAGAAATACTTTTTAGTCTCATCAACTATGTCCTTTCTAAGTAAGATAAGGGCAATCAGGTTTGGCAGCGCCATAAGTCCGTTTAGAATATCTGCAAGCACCCATACAAGATCAATTGTCATAAAGGCAGCAGAGGCTACAATCAGAATATAAATAACTCTGTATACGTAGATGTATTTTGTGCCAAACAGATATACCACACAGGATTCAGCATAGTAGTTCCAGCCTATAACTGTTGTAAAGGCAAACAGTAAAAGACCTATATTTACCATGTAAATTCCCCAGGAGTCACCTAATGTAACTCTAAATGCCTCTGAGGTGATAGCCGCACCTTCAAGATCACCGCCCCAGGTATTTGTCAGCACAATTGCAAAACCTGTCAGCATACAGATGATTATGGTATCAAAAAAGGTTCCGGTCATGTTTACAAGTCCCTGCTCTGCCGGGAAATGTGTCTTTGCAGAAGCAGCTGCAATTGGTGCAGAGCCTAAACCAGCCTCGTTTGAAAACATACCTCTGGCCACACCAAAACGCATAGCCATTAAAATTCCCATGCCTGTTGCAGCACCTACACCTGCATCAAAATTAAAGGCACTTTGAACAATAGATACTATAGCTGATGGAAGATTCTGAATATTCACAAGAATTACAAATATACAGCCAACAATGTAGAACACCGCCATAATAGGGATCAGCTTGGTGCTTACACGGGATATTGAATTTAGTCCACCAAGTGTTACAAGACCAACTAGAACTGAAATTATGGCGCATGAGGCTAATGGAGACATGTTAAACATGATCCTGTTTGCATCAACCATTGAGTTGATCTGACAGTAGGTTCCTATACCAAAACAGCCTGCACCAACTGTCAAAAGAGCAAAAAGTGCTGCTAAGGGTTTGCATTTAAGGCCGTTTTTTATGTAGTACATTGGACCGCCTCTGTATTTGCCCTTATTGTCCACCTCGCGGTACTTTACAGCAAGCAGACACTCAGAGTATTTAGTTGCCATACCAAAGAAAGCTGCAACAAACATCCAGAACAGAGCTCCAGGGCCTCCCATGTGTACAGCGGTTGCCACACCAACAAT
>JBJEWX010000358.1:0-4285 GCA_051885275.1 Succinivibrio sp.
AAAGGCTTTAGATCGTATCTTTACTCTTCATGCAGATCATGAGCAGAATGCCTCAACCTCATCTGTTCGTCTTGCAGGCTCATCAGGAGCTAACCCTTATGCATGTATTGCTGCAGGTGTTGCCTCTTTATGGGGTCCAGCTCACGGCGGTGCTAATGAGGCCTGTTTGAGAATGTTAGAGGAAATCGGCTCTGTTGACAGAATTCCTCAGTATGTTGCAAGAGCTAAAGACAAGAACGATCCTTTCAGACTGTTTGGTTTTGGTCACCGTGTTTATAAGACCTTTGATCCTAGAGCCATTGTAATGAGAGACACCTGTCATGAAGTGCTTGATGCTCTGCATCTTGAGAATAACCCTCTGCTTGCAGTTGCAACTGAGCTTGAAAAGATTGCTCTGTCAGATGAGTACTTTATCGAAAGAAATCTCTACCCTAACGTTGATTTCTACTCAGGTATCATTCTAAATGCTATCGGCATTCCAACCTCAATGTTCACTGTAATCTTTGCTATTGCAAGAACAATTGGCTGGATCACCCACTGGAATGAAATGAGATCAAATTCTGACTCAAGACTTGGCCGTCCACGTCAGATCTACACTGGTAGTGAAGAGCGCAATGTAAAGGCTCTCTCCAGAAGATAGTACACACTCCTATAAAATAAGCCCTTTTGTTATTACCTCAAATTCAAGGTTCATACAAAAGGGCTTTTTTTATCTTCTAATTATTTTTAGATAAGGTTTGAAGCCTTTAAAACCTCTTTAATGCAGTCAGCGGAATGATGTAAAAGCTCAAGCTCCTCCTTTGGTAGAGGAAGTGCCAGTCTCTTCTCAACTCCATTAACTCCAACAACAGATGGTAATGACAGGGCGACATCTGTAAGGCCATACTCACCTGCTAGTGGTACAGACACTGGAACAACTGCTTTTTCATCAAAGAATACCGCCTGTGCAAGTCTTATTGCACCTGAAGCAATACCAGTGTTAGTCCAGCCTTTAGCATCCATTACCTCATATGCTGTTCTTACTACCTGTTTATGGATCTGCTCTTTATCAAGCGAAACTCCATCAAAATATTCGCTAAGCCTGTTAAATGGTATACCGCCAATTGAAACAGTACTCCAGGCTGGAAAAGCTGAATTTCCATGCTCTCCTAACATATAGCCCTGAATATCCTGTGGATTTACATTGAATTTTTTAGAGAGAATATACTTTAGGCGCAGTGTCTCAAGTGTAGTACCGGTACCAAATAATCTGCCTTTTGGCCAGTCAAACCTTGTGGCTGCAAGATAGGTTGTAACATCAAGAGGGTTTGTAATCATGATAAAGATTGCATCACGATTGTATTTGGTTACCTCTGTCATTACATCTGTAATGGTTTTGACATTCTCTTTTGCAAGGGCAAGTCTTTCATACTGACCTGGGAGAATGCTAGGACCTGCATCGCAGATAATTACATCAGCATCCTTTACAACATCAAAGCCACCAGAGTATACCTTGATATTTCTATTGATCGGTGAGGATATAGAGTGGCATATATCCAAAGCCTCTCCATATGCTACATTCTGTTTGATATCAACACAGGAGATTTCAGCTGCAATATTCGCAGCTACTGCCTTTGTTAAAACCTCTGAACCAACATGGCCTAGACCGATAATGGCTAACTTATGAATCTTCATATAACCTTCTTTATTTATGAATGTATCTTTGAGATGACAATAAGATACAACAGAATTGATAGGTGAGGTGATTTTGAAAATAAAAATCCCAGAATATCACTATTCTGGGACATTTGCACTAATCAGTAGAGATTATGCATTTAAAGCTGCTTTTGCCTGCTCTGCAATAGCCTGGAATGCTACCTTGTCATTGATTGCAAGATCAGATAAAACCTTACGATCAATTTCAATGTTAGCCTTCTTTAAGCCATTGATTAACTGGCTGTAGCTTAAGTCGTGCTGACGAGCAGCTGCATTGATACGTACAATCCATAAAGCACGGAACTGACGCTTCTTCTGACGACGGTCACGGTATGCATACTGACCAGCTTTGGTTACAGCCTGAACAGCACTACGGAAAGTGCGTGAACGTGCACCGTAATAACCCTTAGCAGCCTTTAAAACTTTCTTGTGACGAGCGTGTGCGGTAACACCACGTTTAACTCTTGCCATTTGTCATATCCTCCACAAATTATGCGTAAGGTAACATACGTGCTACTGCGCGTAAGTTGCACTGCTTAACAGAAACCATGTTACGAAGCTGACGCTTGCGCTTGCTTGATTTCTTAGTAAGGATGTGACGTAAGTTCTGGTGACGGCACTTGAACTTGCCGCTACCTGTTTTCTTGAAACGCTTTGCAGCGCCTCTGTCGGTCTTCATTTTGACCTTGACTTTACCAGCCATTTATATACTCCGCATTATTAGCAGTTAAACACGCTACAGGAGCTTTATTGCTAAAGACTTTAAACCCTGTAACTACTTCCTTTTAGGAGCAAGCACCATGGTTGCCTGTCTACCCTCAACACGGGAGGCAGACTCCACTGAAGCAATGCCCTTCTCGACGCATAGATCATTTTCTACACGCTTTAAGACGTCCAAACCTAAAGACTGATGCGCCATTTCGCGACCGCGATAACGCAAAGTTACCTTAGCTTTGTTACCGTCTTCAAGGAAACGGATCAGGTTGCGTAGTTTAACCTGATAGTCCGCTTCATCAGTTCCAGGACGGAATTTGATTTCCTTAACCTGAACAACCTTCTGCTTCTTACTCTTTTGATCCTTACTCTTCTGGTAAAGATACTTGCCATATTCGATGAGTTTGCATACTGGAGGCTCGGCATTTGGGCTGATCTCTACAAGATCAACACCCTGTTCTTTAGCCATACGTAATGCTTCGACTGTTGGCAATACACCAACGAGTTCATTTTCAGCATCTAACACACGTACTTCACGACATCTGATGTCATTATTAATCCGGTTTTTCTGAACTGTCTTACCGGTTTTTCTGTTGTTGTTTATAGCAAGTACTCCCAATTTAGTTGAAATCAAAGATTAAGAAAACTAATCTTTATCTGCTTGAGCCTGTCTTGATTTTTCAATCTCAACATCTGCATCAGGCATATTTTTGCGCTGTATAATATCCGATTTTACGAGCTTGATCAAGTCTTCTATAGACATTGATCCTAAATCTGCACCTTTTCGGGTACGTACAGCCACTTTACCCTGCTCTGCCTCGCGGGCACCACATACTACAAGGTAAGGTATGTGCATCAGAGTATGTTCGCGGATCTTAAATCCAATCTTATCGTTTCTAAGATCGGTCTTTGCTCTGATCCCCTGCTCATCTAATGCCTCTTGAACCTTTTTAGCATAATCAGCCTGATCATCAGTAATGTTCATTACTGCAACCTGACATGGTGATAACCAGGTTGGGAAGGCACCAGCATACTCTTCAGTCAGAATACCAATAAAGCGCTCAAGTGAACCTAACATTGCTCTGTGGATCATTACAGGAATATGTTCCTGATTGTCCTCACCAATATATGCTGCCCCCAGTCTTGCTGGTAATGAGAAGTCAAGCTGAACGGTACCACACTGCCATGCTCTGTCTAATGAGTCATGCAGAGTAAACTCAATCTTAGGACCATAGAAAGCACCCTCACCTGGCTGTAACTCAAACTCAAGATTGTTTGCCTTTAATGCGTCAATAAGATCCTGCTCAGCTCTGTCCCAGATCTCATCTGATCCGATTCTCTTTTCAGGACGTGTAGAGAGCTTTACATCTACATTGTGGAAATCAAATACATTGTATACTTCATAAACCATCTTAATGCAGTCTGTTACTACATCCAGGATCTGGCTGTCTGTACAGAAGATATGAGCATCATCCTGCTCAAAACCTCTTACACGAAGTAATCCATGCAGTGATCCTGATGGCTCATTACGGTGATCCTTACCAAACTCAGCCATTCTAATTGGAAGATCACGGTATGAACGGGTACGTGAATTAAAAATCTGAATAGCACCTGGGCAGTTCATTGGCTTGATTGCATAGTCACGGTTCTCTGACTTTGTAGTGAACATGTTTTCTGCATACTTGTCCCAGTGACCTGATCTCTCCCACAGAACTCTATCCATGATCTGAGGAGTGTTAACCTCGATGTAGTGATACTTATGAAGCATCTCTCTCATGAAGTTTTCAACAATTCTATAAATTGTCCAGCCATCGTTGTGCCAGAATACTAAACCTGGAGCTTCCTGCTGGAAATGGAATAAATCAAGCTTCTTGCC
>JBJEWX010000359.1:0-4283 GCA_051885275.1 Succinivibrio sp.
ATCCTGAAAGTCTTATGGGATCCATTCTGTCTAAAAGGGCTGCAGGAATTGTATCTGTGGTATTTGCAGTACAGATAAACAGGCACTTTGACAGATCCAGTCTCTCGTCTAGATAGTTGTCCATGAAAGTATTGTTCTGTTCAGGATCAAGTGTCTCAAGCAGGGAAGATGCTGGATCACCCTGATAAGACTTTGTAAGCTTGTCAATTTCATCAAGCATAATTACAGGGTTCATTACCCCTGTTTCTCTTAAAGCCTGAACAAATTTTCCTGGCATTGCTCCTATATAGGTCTTTCTGTGACCCTTGATGACTGAATCATCACCAACACCGCCTAAAGACAGTCTGTAAAAAGGCCTGTTAAGAGATTTTGCGATAGATTTTCCAATTGATGTTTTTCCAACACCAGGAGGTCCCACAAACAGCAGTATTGAACCATTGGTGGTGCCTTTTAGAGCACCAAGAGCCAGAAATTCTATAATGCGATCTTTAACATCTTTTAAGCCCTCATGATCCTCATCTAGTATTTCTCTTGCCTTAACAATGTCAACTTCTTCATCGGAGGTTTTTCCCCATGGAATAGAAGATAAAACATCCACATAGTTGCGGGTAACCCCATATTCAGGGGATGAAGGTTCTAGCATATTGAGCTTCTTAATCTCCTTGTCAAAGCGCTTTTTAATAGCCTCAGGAGGGGTAAGCTTTTTCATGCGGGCAATAAATTCATCAGCCTCAGTATAGCTGTCTGCCCTTGATCCCAGAGCCTTCTGGATCTCTTTTAACTGTTCTTTGAGAACATATTCCTTCTGTCGCTTGGTCAGTCTTTCATTTACAGAAGATCGGATGGTATCCTGAAGTTTTGCGGCTCTTAATTCCTTTTTGATGATTGACTGAGATTTTTTAAGTCTCAAAAGCAGATCATAGGTATCAAGAACATCCTGCAGATTTTTTGCATTTGTGGTAGTTACCGAAGCAACGCAGTCAGCAAGTAAAGATGGATCATTTTGGTCAAATCTTAAAAGATACTGCCTCATTTCATCTGAATACATAGGATTTAAAGGCAGAAGCTCCTGCAGCAGGGACACAAGATTCATTGCATAGGCTTTAGCGGTAACCTCATCTTCAGAGCCTGGCTTTGGCTCAATATTCTGAGGAAAAGACACTCTTGCCTTTAGGATCTTTCCAAAAGCTGTCCATTTCTCAATATTGATACGGCACTGTCCCTCGCAGACAAAATGAACCTCACCAGGAACACTTTTTGCGTGCAGAAGTTTTACTAAGGTTCCCGTTTTAGGAAAGTCAGCCTGATTGATAACACCTTTTTTCTCATACTTTTCATCAATCGCAAAAAGCGCAAAGGATTTTGATTCAGAGGCTGCAATATCTTTTATAAGATCTTCCCATTCGCCCTTTATCTGAACAGGGGCAATCTGAGATGGCATTACCGGTCTGCCAAATACAGGGATAACATATACCTCTTCAGGCTCTGGTGCTGAAACTACAAGATTATCACTGATTTTCTCATCAGAGTCCGTGTCATCTGACTGATTTTGGTCTTGTCCGAAAGTTTTTTCCTTTAGTGAACGCAACTTTTCCTTGAGTGATTTTAGCTCTTCAATTGTGATCTCAAGTTCGTCTTTGTTCTTCCCATCCATGTTTTTATACCTTATTTATTCTGAATATCTGTATTGAATATGGGGATTAGATCCTATTATTTCAAGTACGATTATAGCTTTTTTGATGATTTGGTTAATATCAGACCGATTGTTTCAGTAAGCATACAGGAGAACGAAGAGTTTAAATACCTAAAAATGGCAGTAAGAGCTATATTCATAACATAAACAAACATCAAGCTAGGTTTGTCCTAAGTTTAATTATGTAACATTCATTTGCCAAAAGAGAAAAAATTACTTCAAAAATCATTGAGTAAATTAGATTATTCGTTTTTTTTAATTGGGATCTAATTTCAAATCTGACTTCTTTTGGATAATACCTCATATCTTATAGATGAAACGTTGGATAGATAATTAAGAACGTTGGAGCGGAAATAAATAATGATAGACAGAGAAGCTACAGTACAGGAGCTTATCGGGATCCTGATTAACTATCTGCCTGGTCTTGCAGATCAGGCAAGTGACTTTTCTAAAGATTACATTGCACAAAGAGCACTGCTTCGTGGTCTTATGAATATGCATTCTCAGAAAAATCAGCTTCCAGACCGTTTCTTTGCGCTTCAGGACAAGCTTTTACAGTATGAACTGTCACAAAAAAGTATTGTCAAAGCGGATTCTTTAAAATCAGTTCTAGCGAATAAAAAAATCTCAATATATGAAGGTGATCTGACAGCATTAGACACTGATGTTCTAGTGAATGTAGCTGCTCCTAATCTGTTAGGATGCATGCAGGCAGGGCATGACTGTGTGGATAATAATATTCACTCATGTGCTGGGTTACAGCTGCGTTTTGAGTGTGCATCAATCATGCAGGACAACTTAGCCCCATATGGGGTTGCAGTTATGACTTCAGCCTACAATCTCCCATGCAGGGCTATAATTCATGCAGTTGCGCCTACTGTTACATTTGAGCCAAAGGATAGTGATCTTGAAGCTATGAGGCAGTGTTATATAAAGGCTCTTGATCTTTGTGTTTCAAACAGATACAGAACAATAGCTCTGCCTACACTTGTGACTGGACGTTTTGGTACAGCTGTGACTAAACTAGTAAAAACAGCGGTCGATGTTGTACAGGCTTATCTTGAAAAGACTCACAATGATCTAAAAGTGATATTTTGTCCTCAAAAGGTGCAGGAGAAGAATGCATATGTTAATCTTTTAACTCCTCATGAGGAAAAAAGAGGGGAATTGCATCCTTTCTTCAATATAAATCTGTTCTAAAAACATAACAAAGTGACTATAAACTAAGAAATACTAATGGATATTAGCTTTAAAAATAAGAGCTTTCAGGCTCTCTTCGGGTTTGCAGTAGCATTTATTGCAATTGTATTTTTTGCCTACCTTGCTTTTTCTGGAGGCAGTACACCTCAGGATCAGTTCAAAAATACGCTTAAACAGATTGTTGGCAGCGAAAAGAATCTGGATAAGATGACAGCTGAGTTTCGTGGTCTTTCTGGTAAAAAGAAAGCCTTAATGAAAGAGCATTACCAAAAACTTTTTGACGATGAAATGATCGACTACATGATTTTAGCTTTAGATAAGCAGGGTCTGTTCAATGAAGAGTCAAAAAAGAATAAAGGGGCTCTAATCGGTAAGGCTGTTGCTGTTTTTAATCAGACTAGCCTCAAGGGAATTTCTCGTTTAAGTGCTAAGGAGCGTTTTGCTTACTTTGTGTTTAATCAGAAACTATCTGAATCTCTAGCACCTCGTGCCTGTAAGATGTATGTTGCAGGTGATCCAAGACTGTTTGCCTCAAAAGAATTTAAATCAGGCACAATCAAGGCTTTAAGCAAGATGAGTGATAGCGAATATGAGTCATATCTTTCTGCTATGAGAGAAGCATTTAGAGCTGAAATAAAAAATGCTCCTGCAAGGACTGAAATGACTGACGAGCAGAGTAAGCTTGCTTCAGAGTATTTATCAAATGCGATGGATGCTGAGTTTGCCAAATTACCCGCAGTGAAGAGAAACAGACTGTTAAATGCATCTGAGGATTTAGATAAATCAAACCCAGCAGACGCATGCTCCTATGGAAGACTGATTTATAGAGCCGCCTCCTCTATCTCGGATGAGCAGGCACGAGATCTTGTAGTAAGGGTATTACTGTCAGCTGAGAGTAATTAAAAAACGGATTTTAGAGCAGATTTTATCAGGCGGATTTATAAATTATGCGAGCGTAAAAAACCACGGTTTTAACCGTGTGGTTGAGAGCGCGCATTATCTTTAAGTATGTGCGGATAAAAAACTACATACATAAGGTGACATCCTCCCCTACCTCTACAGGTAGGGGAGGATGTCACTCCAACAGCTCTTCATCTGTTTTAGGTACAGCAGGTACTTTATCATAATGGTTTGTTATGAGTCCCCATACAAAGCATGCCATTTCCCTAGCACACGCTGATGTAGCCACATTCATGTTCTTTCTTTTGACATGTGTCATATCAAAGAACTTACGTTGAAGCCTTGTATTTGCCTTCAAAGCCTATTCAGTAACTTCTTTTGGCAATTCCTTTTCAAGCTTTTGAACGTTGCCGATTTCATGCCTATTCTGTCTCGCAAGGCACGACAGAGATTTAAATGCCAGCGTGAATATCCTGAATAAAGGC
The DNA here is from genome assembly GCA_051885275.1 of Succinivibrio sp. Lineage (GTDB taxonomy): Bacteria > Pseudomonadota > Gammaproteobacteria > Enterobacterales > Succinivibrionaceae > Succinivibrio. The sequence continues at coordinate 4,279 of JBJEWX010000359.1, forward strand.
TTGTC
>JBJEWX010000360.1:0-4280 GCA_051885275.1 Succinivibrio sp.
GATCCGCACGTCCGGTGGTGTGAGAGGGGCGAGCCTAAACTCCCCCTACTCGATTCTTTAAATCAACACCTCAAATTGCTACAATTCAAAAAGATGTTTCTCTGTTACAAATATTAGGAATGGCTATGACTGAAAAAATTGTAAAAATCGGTTCAATCGAAGTATCAAATAATAAACCATTTGTTTTATTCGGCGGCATGAATGTTCTTGAGAGTGAAGAGCTGGCTCTTAAGATCTGCGAGCACTATGTTAAGGTAACAGAAAAGCTGTCTATACCATATGTTTTCAAAGCCAGCTTTGATAAGGCCAACAGATCATCAATATTTTCATACAGAGGTCCAGGCCTTCAAAAGGGCATGCAGATCTTCAAAAAAATAAAAGATGAATTTGGAGTTCCTATCATAACAGATGTTCACGAAGTAGAGCAGGCTTCAATTGTTGCCCAGTATGCAGATGTACTTCAGATCCCAGCCTTCCTTGCCAGACAGACTGATCTTGTAAGAGCTATTGCCAATACCAAAAAAGTTATCAATATTAAAAAGCCTCAGTTTTTATCACCAGGTCAGATGGTAAATATCACTAAAAAGATTGAAGAGTGCGGTAACACCAATATCCTGATGTGCGATAGAGGAACCTGTTTTGGCTATGATAATCTTGTGGTCGACATGCTGGGCTTTGGAGTTATGAAGCAGGTTTGCGGCAATTATCCGGTTATTTTTGATGTTACCCATTCACTTCAGTGCAGAGACAGCACCGGGGCTGCCTCAGGCGGACGAAGAGCTCAGGTGGCAGAGCTTGCCCGTGCCGGTATGGCTGTTGGAATTGGAGGTCTTTTCCTTGAAGCTCATCCTAATCCTGATGAAGCTAAGTGTGATGGTCCATCAGCTCTGCCTTTAGATAAGCTTGAACCATTCTTAGCTCAGTGCAAGGCAATTGATGAGCTTGTAAAATCCTTCCCCGCTCTTGATACCTCCTGCTAACAAAAGGTATAGCAGAATAAAGAAACCCCAGCAGGTTATAAAACTTACTGGGGTATATAAAAAAAGTATGTCTCTTTTGGATGGCTCACTTATCTTTTAAGGCATTCAACAGCCTGTCTTTCAACCCCAAGACACAGAACGTAACGCTCCATAAACTTGTTAAAGCCTTCAACTCCGGTAGGATTTGGCTTAATTTCAGAGCCACTTGCATCTTTAAATACACATTTGTCTAAAAACTCTGGCAGTGTAGCAGTACCATTCCTGTTGGCTACAAAGGCTGCAAGAAGTGCAATACCCCAGGCCCCACCTTCTCCTGCTGTAGTCATAACCCATACAGGAATATCAAGAGCATCTGCCATGATAGACTGACCTACTCCCTGGGTTTTGAAAAGACCACCATGTCCTAAGAGTTTGTCTACTTTGACGTTCTCCTTACGGAGAATGTTCATGCCAAGTCTTATGGCTCCTAATGAGGTGTTAAGATTTGATCTGAACAGATTGCCTACTGTAAATTTAGAGGTTGGCATTCTTGCAAGAAGAGGTCTTCCCTCAGGCATTGAGGTAATGTTTTCTCCGGATAAATATCCATAGGTGATAATACCGTCACAGTCAGGCGCACCGTTTACAAGAGCCTCATTATACAGGGTCTTAAACAGAGTTGTTGTATCCATCTGAATATCTGCAGCCTTCAAAAAGTCTGCAAAGAGTCCCACCCAGGCATTAAGATCAGATGTACAGTTATTAGCATGAACCATAGCTACCTGAAGTCCATCTGGTGTGGTTACGCAATCGATCTCGCGGTGCAGCTGCTTTAAGGCTTTTTCAAGCACCACCATTGCAAAGATGGAGGTACCAGCTGAAACATTACCGGTTCTAACTGCAACTGAGTTGGTTGCTACCATGCCTGTTCCGGCATCTCCCTCAGGAGGACACAGTGGACAGCCTGCCATAAGCTCTCCTGTTGGATCTAGAAGTTTTGCACCTTCCTCAGTTAAATAACCAGCGTTTTCACCGGCTAAAATAACCTTTGGCAGAATACTGTTTAAAGTATATGGAAGACCTTCCTTTTTTAGGATCTCATCAAATTTGGCCATATACTCTTTGTTATAGTTCCTTGTCTCAGAGTCAATTGGGAACATGCCAGAGGCATCTCCAATTCCAAGAACCTTCTGATTAGTCAGCTTCCAGTGCACGTAACCGGCAAGAGTAGTGAAGAAGTCCACTTTTGAAACATGATCTTCTTTATCTAAAATGCATTGATAGAGGTGAGATATTGACCATCTTTCAGGAATATTGAACTGGAAAAGCTCAGTAAGAATTTCAGCAGCTTTAGTGGTGTTGGCATTTCTCCAAGTTCTAAACTGAGCCAGATGATTACCCTGTTTGTCAAAGGCCATATATCCGTGCATCATCGCAGAGAAACCGATTGCCGCAATTTTTTTGAGAGAAACTCCGTACTGTTTTTTTACGTCTTTTACAAGATCTGCATAGCAGTCCTGAAGCCCACCCCAGATGTCATCAAGATGATAGGTCCACAAACCGTTCTCTAGCCGGTTTTCCCATTCATGTGATCCCTGTGCGACTGGTTTGTAGTCTGTAGGATCGATTAGAACAGCTTTAATTCTGGTTGATCCAAATTCAATACCTAAAACGGCTAAACCATCACTGATAATAGTTTTTACGTCTGCCATGAATATTCCACCTTATGTTAAAAAATTTATAACTGTTTAGAGTATAAAATACAAACGTTTACGAAATCGTTATTAATCTCACTTTTTTGTAAAATTATTATAGGTGTAATAAGCTTATAAATCATTATATTAGAGCGGGAAGCATATATTTTTACTTATAAAGCAAAAAGTTACGGAACAAGTCGCTTTTAGGCTTTGGGAGTTAACAGCAGGATAAAAAAGTTCCAGTATAAATAGTTAAAAGACATTTTTACTACAATAGGAATGTCAAGTATGATACGTAACAGCATATATTTTTTGGGAAAACTAAAGTTATGAAGTATCTTGTGCTTTCTGATATTCACGGCGGAGCTGCTGAGCTTTCAAAGGCTCTTGAGTATTTTGATAAATTTGAATGTGATTATTTAATCCTTTTAGGAGATCTTTTGAATCATGGCCCAAGAAATACAGTGCCTGATTCATATGATCCCATGAAAGTAGCCGCTCTTTTAAATTCCTATAGTGACAGGATCATTGCCGTTAGGGGAAACTGTGACAGTGAGGTTGACAGCATGGTGATGGATTTTCCATGTAATGCTCCATATGCCTATCTGCATTTTAAAAAAGGTCAAAAGTATGTGAAGATCATGCTTACCCACGGGCATCTGTACAGTTATGACACAGCAGAGCAGGCTAAAAAGATTGGCTTAAAGCAGGGAGATCTTGTTATTTCAGGACATACCCATATAAGTGGTGTATTTCTTAAGGAATCTGGCGTAATAAATATCAATCCAGGCTCTGTCACTCTTCCAAAGGGCAACGGCATAGCAAGCTTTGCTCTGATTGAAGAGGATGCTGTTAAGATAATCTCTCTTGATAGAGGTGATATAATTGATCAGTGCAACTTTTAGGAGAATAGAATGCTGGCAACTTCATTAGGACTTGCTGATAAATATGATTATCTGTCAGATAAGTTTAAAAAAGCTTACAAGTGGTTAAAGGAAAATGATACTGCAAACATGAATGATGGCAGATATGACATCTGTGAAGGTGTCTTTGCCATGGTTCAGCGTTATAAGACTGTAAAATTTGATGAGGCCAGGTTTGAATCCCACAAAGACTACTTTGACATTCAGTATATAGCCAAAGGAGTTGAAAGCTTTGGTCAGGCTCAGGTTGCAGACTGCAGACTGAACGAATCAGTTAAAGGTAATGACGTCTATTTTTATGATACCCCTGAATTTTATACTCAGGTAAATTTAAAGGCAGGTGATCTGGTGGTAGTCCCTCCAGAGGAGGTTCACCAGCCAAGAGCTGCCTACAAGGATATCAGCAGTGAGGTAATAAAGGTAGTCATAAAGGTCAGCGTAAACTAAATAAAAAAACTTTTAAAAAATGCCTGCAGACGGATCTTTGCTCTTAAAGGAAAGTGAAGTTTGCAGGCAATTTTATTTTTTGCTTTTTGTAAAATCTGATCTATATTTAAAAAACTCACAGCTTAAAAAATGTAACAAGTATGCGAGAAAAAATGCATTTATAAGCAGGTTTGTTAAGGTGTAACTGTTTTAGTGTAAAAAAATAATTAAAAAAAAGTTTGACACCTATCTAAAAAAGACTATAATGCATTTCC
>JBJEWX010000361.1:0-4267 GCA_051885275.1 Succinivibrio sp.
GAGGGACAGTACACCTATTTAAGAGATCTGCTAAACGGCATCAGCAAGGCTGGCGGCAATGGTTTCTTCTACTGGGGTACTACCTGGAAAACCGGAAAGGATATAAGCTGGGGAACCCCTGCCTCCTTTAAGTATATAGGCTGTGATCAGGGCTGCTCAGTTGGCAATGCCCGCGAGAATCAGGCATTGTTTGATGATGAGGGTAAGGTTCTGCCATCTGTTGCTGTATTTAACAACTGATAATCGTAATCTTTTGGCACAGTCGCAGATTTATTAAACCTAGGAAAAATTATGGCATTTAAAACTCTTTTTGGACAAAACCGTATATTTTACGGAGCTGACTATAATCCGGAGCAGTGGCTTGATTCGCCTGAAATTCTAAAAAAAGATCTGGAGCTTATGAAACAGGCTCACTGCTCTATCATGTCTGTTGGCATCTTCTCATGGGCAAAGCTTGAACCTGCTGAGGGAGTATATGACTTCAGCTGGCTTGACTTTGTGCTTGACAGTCTAAACAGTATCGGGGTCAAGGTCTTTTTGGCAACTCCAAGCGGAGCAAAACCTGGCTGGATGGCAAAGAAATATCCAGAGGTTTTAAGAGTATCCGAAGACCGGGTAAAAGCCCTGCATGGAGGACGACACAACCACTGCGCCTCCTCTTTGGTATACCGTGAAAAGGTACAGAAGATTGATAAGGCTTTAGCTTTACGTTACGCAAACCATCCTGCTGTAATCGGCTGGCATATTTCAAATGAATTCTCAGGCTCTTGCCACTGTGAAAGCTGCCAGAAGAATTTTAGAGAATGGCTGAAAAAGAAGTACAAAACCCTGGACAACCTCAACAGGGCCTACTGGTCCACCTTCTGGAGCCATACCTACTCCTCCTGGGATGAGATTGAGTCTCCATCAACAATTGGTGAGAACGGGGTACATCTTTTGAATCTTGACTGGAAAAGGTTCAATACAGAGCTTTGTATGGATTTCTGCAAGATGGAAATCGATACTGTCAAATCTGTAAGAAAAGATCTTCCAGCAACTACCAATTTCATGGAATTCTTCTACGACTATGACTATTTTGAGTTTGCAAAGATCCTCGATTTCATTTCCTGGGACAGCTATCCTGAGTGGCACGTTTACAGTGATCAGGTAAAAATCCCTGCCTATACAGCCATGAATCACGATCTGATGCGCTCTCTTAAAGGTGATATGCCCTTTGTGCTTATGGAGTCAACTCCAAATGTAACCAACTGGAGAGAGCTTTCAAAGCAGAAAAAGCCTGGCATGAATACTCTGGCTGCAGTTCAGGCATTAGCTCATGGAGCTGACAACATCCAGTACTTCCAGTGGCGAAAGAGCCGTGGCTCGTGTGAAAAATTTCATGGTGCCTTTGTAGATCATGTAGGCCATCTTGATACTAGGGTCGGTCGTGAGGCCTGCGAGCTTGGCGCAAAACTTGAAAAGCTTGGGGAGATAACAGGAAGTCTCACTAAGGCAAAGGTAGCCCTTGTGTTTGACACTGTCAACCGCTGGGCCATAGATGATGCTCAGGGTCCAAGAAACAAGGATATGCATTATCTTGAGGTGTGCCTTGATTATTACAGGGCTCTGTGGAGCAGAGGCATCAACGTTGATGTTATTGATGAAACCTGTCCGCTTGACAGATACAAGATTGTAATTGCTCCTATGACCTACATGATAAGGGGTGACTATGCAAAAAGAGTCGAACAGTTTGTCAAAAACGGCGGTCACTATGTTTCCACATTCTGGTCAGGAATTGTAGATGAGAACGATCTGTGCTTCCTGGGCGGTTTCCCAGGTCCTCTATCAGAGGTTCTTGGTATCTGGGATGAGGAAATTGAGAGCCTTGATGATGAGGAGAGGGAAACTGTAAGAAGCTTGAGCAATGCCCTTGATTTTAATGCGGTTTATGAGGCATCAATGCTCTGTTCTGTTGTTCATACAAAGGGTGCTGAGACAATCTCAACCTTTGACTCTGATTATTTTAAGGATTCACCTGCCTTGACTGTGAACAGCTACGGCTTAGGTAAAGCCTATTATGTAGCCTCAAGAATGGATGACAGATTTACCGCAAAATTTGTCAGGATGCTTTTAGATGACAACAGCATTGAAGCCCCGGTTGCAGAACTTGCAGAGGCAATGAGCTGTCATACCCGCTACAACGAAGGCTGTGAGTACCTCTTTATTGAGAATTACGCTGACAGAGAAAACACAGCTTTACTGAAAGCCTCCTATACAGATCTCCTAAGTGGAGAAAAAACTGGTGAAAAGATAACTTTATCTCCATACCAGGCAGTGGTACTCAAACGCAGTATATAAGAAACATATTGCTGACTTTATACGGTGTTCAGGGGAAGACTGCTTCACTTGGGCACCGTTTTTTTTTGGGGAAAATCAAAATGAAAAGATTAGCTTTAACAGGTGGGATCCTCTTTACACTTCTTTACAGTACCCCTTCATTATCTGCTCAGACACTGATTGTCTGGGAGGATGAACGCAAAGGTCATGGCATTGAAGAGGCTATAAGAGACTTTGAAGAACTCAACGACGTAAAGATCATACTCTCTCAGTCTGCTTATGTAAGTCATATTTCAAACATGCAGGAGAATGAAAAAACCGGACAGGAGCTTCCGGATATTGTAATGCTGCCTGCAGACCGATTAGGTGAGGCTGCAAAGGCTAAGCTGCTTTATCCTATAAGATACTCTGCTCAGGAAAAAAGCAGATACCTAAAATCAGCCTTAAAGTCTTTCTCTTATGAGGGGGAGGTATACGCAGTTCCAAGATCGGTTGAGACCATGGTTATATACTACAATCAGGATCTTTTAAAATATCCTTTTGAGTATATGGATGATTACTACAATTTTGCCAGAGAGATGAGAAATATCGGCAAGTGGGGTATCGTCTCTAAATGGGACACTATCTACTATGCCTATGGCTTTCTTAGAGGCTTTGGCGGTTACTGTTTTGGTCAGAACACTGACGAGAGTCTAAATCCTTCAGATATTGGTCTTGATAATGCCGGGGCGATAGCAGGCACTGAGTATCTTAAAAAGTTCATAAACGGCCTTGCGCCTCAGTCGATTCTTGGGGATAGCGGCTATGGTGAAATTGACAGACTGTTTACTCAAGGTGAGGTTGCCTGCGTAATCAACGGTCCCTGGGCTCTTGATGACTATGCAAAATCCGGAATCAACTATGGTGTAGCTCCCCTGCCTAAACTTCCAAACGGTCAGTTTATTCATCCATTTTTAGGTTTTAGAGGCTACGCCGTAACCAAATATACTAAAAAAAGAGATCTTGCTGAAAAGTTTCTGCACTTTATAAATCAGGATCAGTACGCCTTGAAACGTTATGAAAGCATTCATGAGATCCCACCTGTGCAGTCAGTGATGCGAAATCCTATTATTGTAAATGACGATTTTGCCAATGCTGTATCAGTTCAGGCACTTTTTGCAGAGCCTACGCCATCAATACCTGAAATGGCTCAGATCTGGGAGCCTATGAACAATGCCATGGCAGAGGCAATGAAGGCTGACAGTAATGTTGAGAGGGTATTAAAAGAAGGAGCCAATAAAGCAAGAGAAAGTATAAGGGCTCAGCAGTAGCATTGCTTTGATCCTGTCTTGAAAAAAGACAGGATCATTTTTATATAAAATGTCCAATCGGTTAGTTTCAAGATAGTTGAGACAAATTATTTTTTCTTTTTTCGAAAGATGGGGTCGGGGAGATCCTTTTTTCTTTTCCCACATAAAACCTCTCTTTCAATCAAGCAGCATTCACTGCCTTTGATCCAGACTTGTACTCATTCTCTTTAACAGCTTTCTCAACCTGTTTTCGTCTGGTAGCAAAACTCATCAGAGATACCTTTGAAGGAATCTCAAACTTATGGCTCTTAGGTATATGAGATTTGATACTATAGCAGTTTTTCTGTTATTGTTAAAAACCACGAAAGTGATCCGTCAATATCATGCGAAGTTGAGAGTATGAACTATGTCATGGTTTGAGGCGGCAAGGACCGCCAGGAAACCAAAGGGGGAAAGGAGACCGAGGGTGAATCTTCGGCTGAGGGCAATTGCAGACAGTGTCTGCAAATCATCCTACTGCTGCTCACAGTAAACACAGTCAGGACCAGCAAAGATCATGGCATAGGCTTTTACATTTTTGCCTTTAAAGTCCAGTGCAGATTTGTATCTTAAAACCTGCTCTTTGGCATCCACAATTGCGTTCTTTAAGGAGCTTTCACTAC
>JBJEWX010000362.1:0-4265 GCA_051885275.1 Succinivibrio sp.
TACCTTTCTGATACTTATACAGAGGAGGTTGAGCTACATAAACATAGCCTCTCTCAATCAACTCAGGCATGTGACGATAAAAGAAAGTCAGTAAAAGAATTCTAATGTGAGCTCCATCCACATCGGCATCGGTCATAATGATGACATTATGGTAGCGGAACTTGTCAGGATTATAAATTCCCTTGCCAATACCGCACTCAAAAGCACTCACTAAGGTACCAATCTGCTGAGAATCTGTAACTCGATCAAATCTAGCCTTCTCAACATTAAGTATCTTTCCTCTTAATGGAAGAATAGCCTGGAATTTACTATTACGACCATCCTTGGCTGTGCCACCTGCTGAATCACCCTCAACAAGGAAAATTTCAGCAATATCTGGATTCTTCTCACGGCATTTAATCAATTTATCAGGAGCAACATTAAGTTCTAGACCGCCCTTCTTTCTAGTTAGGTCACGAGCTTTTCTCATTGCTTCTCTAACGCGAGCTGTTTCAATTATCTTAGAACATACCGTATCAGCATCCTTTGGATTCTCATGTAGGAAATATTCTAGATTCTCAGAAACTGCGCCTGCAACTGCTTGGGTAGCCTCAGATGAAACCAACTTATCCTTAGTCTGAGAGGAGAATTTAGGATCCGGCATTTTTACGGATATTACAGCTGTTAATCCCTCACGAGCATCATCACCTGATGTGGATACTTTTGATTTCTTGTTATAACCTTGCTTTTCAAGAAAATTAGTAAATGTTAAAGTTATTGCTCGTTTGAAACCAGCAAGATGAGTACCACCATCTTTCTGAGGAACATTATTAGTAAAGCAATAGACATTTTCTGTATACGCATCTGTCCACTGCATACCAATTTCAACTGAAATATTACCATCACACTTCTTAGTAAAGTGTATGATCTTCTGGTTAAGAGGTGTTTTACCATTGTTCAGGTAAGCGATAAATTCACCAATACCTCCTTCATGATGAAAAACCTCCTGTTTAACAGGATCTTCACGAAGATCAGTGAGAGTAATTTTAATACCTGAGTTAAGAAAAGATAATTCTCTTAATCGCTTAGCAAGTGTATTGTATATAAAAGTTGTATTTGAGAAGATAGAAGGAGATGGCCAGAATCTGACTTTAGTTCCTGTTTCATCGGTATCACCTATCTGATGTAATGGTGCTTCAGGTTTGCCACCATCCAAATAAATCTGCTGCCAGATATGACCTTCTCTTTTAATTGTAAGTTCAAGTTTGTCAGATAGTGCGTTTACTACAGAGATACCAACACCATGAAGACCACCGGAGACCTTGTATGAATTTGAATCAAATTTACCGCCAGCATGAAGAACTGTCATAACTACCTCAGCTGCGGAAACATGTTCTTCTGGATGCATAGCCACAGGGATACCGCGACCATTGTCGGAACAAGATACAGATCCATCCTCATGAACTGTTACTTCAATATGAGTACAGAAGCCAGCCAAGGCCTCATCAATTGAGTTATCAACAGCTTCAAAAACCATGTGATGCAAACCAGAACCATCGTCTGTATCGCCAATATACATACCTGGGCGTTTACGAACAGCCTCAAGACCATGAAGTACCTTAATACTTGAAGTATCGTAATCGTTGTTATTTTCTACAGACATTTGATCCTCTGACTAAACTAAAGAGAAATAGATTCTATCTCTGACATATTGAGGTATTTACACTCGGTAATACCATCTAATTCGATTTGAGAAGTAATATTGGTAATAAAAACTTGAAAGCCACATTCAGAAAGTTCATGTAACAAAATATTTCGAGAATTAGAATCAAGCTCTGAACTCAAATCATCGATAAGATAAATGGATTTTCTGCCAGTTTGGCTATATAAAAAGGTTCCCTGTGCAAGTTTTAGGGCACATACAAGCAATTTTAACTGACCCCTTGATAGAGTGTCACTGGCGTAAAAATTATTACATTTTATCTTTAAATCTGCCCTATGACAGCCATAGAAAGTATACCCTAAAACCCTGTCCTTTTCAAGATTTGAAGCCAGCACAGAGCGCAGTGGTAAGCCATTTCCCCACCCTTTTAAAAAAGAAATATCAAATGTAAAATCAGGCAAAAAAATAGCCAATTTTTTCAGCAGTATTTCTTTGAAGCCAAGAATGTATTCTTCTCTAAGACGATTGATTTCCTCATTTAACTGACAAAACTTTTCGTCCCACAATTCAACCATTTCAATAGAAGAAGATTTAAGCAGAGAGTTTCTCTGCGAAAGCAGTCTTTTGCAGTTACCCCATAACTCTTTAAACTGAGGGTAGGAGTAGTAGACTCCCCAATCAATAAAATTTCTTCTAAATTCAGGTCCTTGTAAAATTAGATCTATACCCTGAGGATGAATAACCTGAATAGAAACTCTATCTACTAAGTCAGAAAGTCGTTTTGTTTTGTTTGAATTAATCAGAATAGAAAAATCCTGATTTCGGTTTTTATATCTGCAAATGCCAAGTGACTCTTGAATATTAGTTTTTGAGTTAAAAACGTCAGCAGTAATTGAAAAATAAGGAAGACCAGAAGAAATGAGGTTTTGATATTTAGAGTCGCGAAATGATTTACCGTACCCTAGAAAAGAAATAGCCTCAAGTAAAGAGGTTTTCCCACTTCCATTTTTGCCATATACCACATTAAAAGATTTGGAAGGCTCATAGGTTAAATGGGATAGATTCCTAATATTCTGTAAGGCTAGCTTTTTAAGATACATGGCAAATCTACAGGGCAACACTAAATGCTGCCCATAAAAGATTACTATACGACAATTTTACTTATGATATAGCTGGTCTTGATTTCAGTTTCCTTATCACCATTATCTGGTTTAATAAGTACATGAATCATAGGCTCACTAAAACAAAAGAGAACATTTTCAGTTTTGATTACCTGAAGAACTTCTCTTACATACTGAGCATTAAGAGAAATATCAATATTGCAATTTAGACCAGGCAGTTCAAGAAAAGAAATAGCTTTGTCGTGTTCTGAATTCTCACAGCAGAGAGTGACTCTTTCATTAGAGAAATTAAAGTTTACACCATTAACTCTTTTTGATGAGAAGACAGAAACTTTTCTGATTTCAGCACTTAAGAGATCTTTTGGAATGGAGATCTGAGTATCAATAACCTTAGGTATTACTGTTCTAACATTTGGATAACCGCAATTTATAATCTTTGAAACCATGGTATATCCATTACAGGAAGTCTGAACTGCATCCTTTGTAAAGGATAAAGTAACATCAGTTTGAGAATTCTCATCGACAATTCTAGATAACTGAGATGCACAGCGCTTAGTAAGAATTGTTCCAAAGGTACCCTCACTTTCAGAAGCTGTCTGTAATAATGTTTCTAAAATCGCCATTCTATGGCCATCAGATGTAAAAATCTCAAGTTTAGATCCAGTTAGTTCAAGACGAACTCCTTTTAAATAATCTCTGAAATCCTCATTTGATACACAGAAAAGACAGGAATCAATAATAGATTTAATCTGGCTCTGTTTTAATACAATAGTTCTATCTGGAACTCCAATTTCAAAAGATGGAAAATCTACAGATGACCTTGTTCTTATGCTAAAAGAAGACTTTTCTTCAGAAACTCTTAAAATTCCACCTTCTTCGCCATTTAACTCAAAGGTAATATCACTATTTGGATCAAGATTTGATAAAGTTTCTTTTAATTTGACCGCATTGACAGTAATCTCACCTTCAGAATAAATAACAACATCTTCAGTTATAACAGTCTGAAGTTCGATATTGTAATTAGTAGCTTTCAGTGTAATCTGATTATTTGTAGCGTTAATTAAAATATTCTGTGTAATATCATCAGTATTTTTATTAATTGCTGAAGCTGCTACACTGGCGATTTCGGACAATCTCTTACTTATAGAAGAAAGCTTAACTTTAAATTTCATGAATATATCTCCGACTACTAATTCTTCTTAAGAGACAGGGTTAGTTTCTGATATACAGCAGCTATCTCTTGATTATTACTAATTCTTTCTCTAGTTCTTTTTATAGCTTCATGAACGGAAGAGTGATCTTTATTAAAAGACCTACCTAAATCGTTTAATGAAAGATTAGGTATTAGGTCATTTGCAAGTGTCATTGCCATAGAACGTGCATTAGATGTAGCTTTTTTTCTTTCAGCAGATTCCATGGATGCAACTGAAACCTCATATTCTTTTGCCACTCTCTCTTTAATGGTATCTAAAGTAGTAACCTGACTGCTTACATTTACAAGG